>DTYX01000442.1 GCA_012961655.1 Candidatus Poribacteria bacterium | reverse complement strand
AAGACGAAGTCGTCGGTGAGCGAAGCGAACATCTTTAAGCGAAAAAGCGCGAGTGGCTAATACTACCCCTTGATTATTCAAGATTTCAGGGTCTTCTGGAATAATAGCCTGTGCATTGTCGAGTTCTCGTTTGGCAACATCTAAATTGCCATCCGTTACGACAGAGTGGAAAGCCTGTACAGCTCGATTTTTGTGCTGCTGATGCGCCTCCAAAGAAAGAAATTGTCGGTTTTGTCTTTTTATATTTTCCAATCCAATTTCTTTTAGCCGCCCGATTATCCGTTTTATCTGATTGGAGTAGGAATATTCCTGAACCTTTTCATGCCCTTTTTTCGTAATCTCCTGGCGTTCCTCATCATGGCTCAAATAATATTCTAGCAATTCTTCGAGGTTTTGGTCGTTATAAAGCACGCAATGTATCCTATCGGTAAAACAATCGCGCACCTCTTTGTTTTCTTCCTCAAGAAAAAGGAGCGAACCGCATGCGGGGGCTTCATACGCTCTCATGTTCATCTCACCGCGGATACTCCGATTAAACGTGATTTTAGACTGGTTAAGCATCTTCGCGTATTCGTCACCGTACACACCTGATACTATTTTGACTTTATAGCGGTCAGATAATCTAGCTATTCGCTTAAGCCATTTGGCTCGTTCACGCTGTACTTCATGGTTTAAGTTGCCGACAAAGGTAATATCGTAAATCTTTTCGACCCCGTCAATTCGCCGATGTGTATCCGGGTCGAATCCGTAAAGCCCACAATGTTCCACGTTCTCAAAGCCAAGCCGATTCAATATATCAACGCCTCCAATATCCGTAAATAGGATATCGAAACATCCAGTAATTCGCCCAATAGCATCGAAACCCAAATTCCAATCGCATATCATACCGATGGTAGGATATGGGGATTCCTCAATTCCTGGCGGAACACCTTGATATGCTGGGTCCCAGAAGAACACTACGTCTGGAATCCAATCATCCGGCAACTGATTCAGGATATCCTGAAAAGTAACCTGGTCATACCGATAGGTAACATCAGCGTTTTTTTCCGCGAAGCTCTTTACATCATAACATTGAAACCCTTTGAAGATGTATCCGTAATATGTGGGATGTTCTTTGTCGATAGGTCCTATTAATATTCTCATAAGTCAACCTCCTTTTCAGTTTAACTTAAGCCAACCATCGCTATTTGGTTATCCGATTCGGCGTGCTCCACTAAATTTCTCAGCCAATCCTCTTCGACGTCAAAAGAGGGCGAGAGCAAAACAATATATTTGCTTTGGACTGATTCAGCCCATTCATTGATTTTACCTCCTTCAACCACCTTGATAGGTCGGTCAAAGTCAGAATAATCGGGGTAATCAGCGCTACCGTCCATTGCAAGCAGAGTTATTTCGACTGATTCAGGTGTATGTTGGATAAGGTCTCGCACAAAATTCCATCTATTCGGAATTCCGAATTCTGATTGCTCGGGCATCAGAAGCACGCTTACTTTCGGCTCTTCCTTAGAGAAGCCGGATAACGGTTCTGTTGCTTTTTGCACATTTTTTTGATGCCATTTTTTGAGGAATAGTTCCCTATTATATACGTTTTTTGCTCCTCCATCGTGCTTTTCTTCATTGAGATGGACGACTTTAACGTCATTTGCAATTACCAAAAAACCGTTTTCTTTTTGTAAAAGCTGCATAAAGAAATCGGTGTCTTCCCAACCAGCCCTGATAAAACGTTCGTCAAAGCGGAGAGAAGTTTTCCGAAATGCGCAGCAAGCGGTAGGTATCATATTTACTTCGACAATAGGCTGAGTAAGGTCATAATTTTGAGCGCTGTTTACGCCTGGCGTTCCGTCTCTGTTCATAAGTCTAGCTGAAACGGCTAAAATATGCCCGTTTTCCTTCAATATGTCGGTCATCTTTCTGTTCCAGCCGTAAGGGAGTTCAACTATATCATCATCACACATGATGACATAACGGCTATTTGAACGGTTCAGCCCATAATTTCTGTTTTTGCTGGCGCTCTGATGACGTTGCACCATTATCAGGTTGTACGGGGGTTGGGTTTTTTCGACAATTTCGTTCAAAAGTCGGTACGTATTTTCGTTATGTTCGTATACTGGGATTATAATATCGGCTTCGTGGTCATCTCTGAAATAATAAGGATTGTCGCTGATTTCAGTATAAGGCTGAAGTTCATCGTCGCCGTAAAAAGCCACATAATTTTTATTCGCCCCGCCACAAACATCCAATATACCGCATTTACCGCATATTCCATCTTGTATACACATATTGCGTTGAAATAATCTACCATGTTCAAGGTACCTCTGGGTTGTCTTTGGCATCACCCCGTAGTCCCACTCACATTTATCGAACATTACCTGCGGATAATTGCATATATACTTTTCATATCCTTTCAAAGCGCAGAAGGGGAAGTAACGGACGTTGACCCATATATTCCGCTCCTGAAGGTAATCTATCGCTTCTTTAAGATACGGTGCAATGTCAGATACTCTGACCTGAACTTCATTGAGCCGTTTGTTAATCTCCGGCTGTTCTGTGACTCCCCATTCGTAATAAGGGTTAAAGTTGATGAAATTGACTATGTGAGCATCAACGGTATCGGTATAATATTCCGCTAACTTCGGCAAATCCTTATAGTTGTGTTTTGTAAGGGTGCAGTTGACCCTGATGAAACAATTCCTCGACTTAAGAAGATTAACGGTTTCCTGCATCCTGTCCCAGGCGTTGGGCACGCCTAGGATATCATTCTGCCCCTTTCCGTATCCGTGAATGGAGAGTAGCCATTCCCAACAACCTGATTCGACAATCTTCTCGATTCTTTTTACAGCAAGCCCGTTCGTGATAATGCACGTATGAAGCCCTAATGTTTCTGCGAATTTTACCATATCCGTTATCTGAGCACATATAGTGGGTTCTCCGCCCGTGAAATCCACAGATGTATTTCCTCGCTGCCTCGCCGCTATAAGTTCCTGTTTTACCTGTTGGTAACTCTTCGTCCAATTCTCGTCACTATAGGTATAGTAACACATCTGACACTTTGCATTGCAAGGTCTATTAATATCGACCACTGCACGTTTAGTAGGTACCATCTCTTCCTTAAACATATTGACCTCCTTCCGTAAAGAACGCTTAGAATCTCTAATGGAGTCCAGAAGCTTCTCCATCCGTTTGCGATAGGTGTGCTTAGTGCGCGCTTCCAACATCCCCTGTCGGGCAATCTTTTCACGACCAACATCATCTTGTAAATATTTTTCGATAATGTCGATTAGTTCCGACTCAGATTTATAGGTTACAAAATGAACTGAAGACTGAAAAAGCTCATTTTGACCGTTTGAAGCTAAATCATCGGTGACCAAAAGTCCACCGCAAGCCATCGCCTCGAAGACTCGCGTATTGATGTCGTTTTTGGCACTACCGTTGAAAATTATCTTGGATTGTGAATAGATTTTCGCCATATCCTCCTTTGAAAAAGTGGGGGAGGAGGTGTCGCCGATGAATATTTTTTCAAATCTTTTTCGAATCAACTCGAGGCGCTTGGCGAGTTCGCTATCAATAATTTCGTTGCCTACAAATACCACATCGTATTGTTTTTGGGCGTCATTAAATTGGCGATGAACAAAAGGGTCACAAGCCAACGGCAACCAGATAACATTACAAACTCCATCTGATTTGAACCTTTCAGCATCATCTTTCTGGGCGGCGAAAACAAAATCGAAAAGCTTCGCCTTCTTTAAATACCACTCATATTGTAAGCGGGGGTCAATGACCCACCATGCGGCGGGACGCAGATGCGACGGAAGCGTATATTGAAGACCATCGTCGATGTTAAGATACAAATCAAAATCCTCATCTATTGAGTTTAGTTGAGCCGGCAAAAAGTGTTCTACCTTTGTGCAAAGCTGTTCTAAAGCGCGCTTGCAATACTCGCCAATGGTATTGGGCCCAACTGTATTATCATAGATTATCGCTACTTTCAGATTTTGCTTTCTCCACTTATTCACAAACGTTTGCTCGTTTTCGTTGACGATAAGATTCAAATAACTGAATTGTTTTACACTAGTGTTGATGTGATGCCATACAAAACAGTCATCGGATAGGACTACACGGTGTCCGAATTCTTTAGCGCGCAGACAATAATCGAAATCTTCATAAGAGTAGTAGATATACTCTTCATCGAAGAATCCCACGTCATTTATCACCTGACGCTTTGTGAGCATGCAACAGGAGATTACATAGCTTATATCACGCGGGATGCCTGTGCGCTGGTTGTATACCTGCTGGCAAATTTCCTCTAAGGCCTGCCCTTGAACGAAGTGAAGGGACAAAGAGGGTGGAACATCATATCCTTGTTGGTTAAATGGTAAATTCTGATTTAAAAAAGGCCCGACAATACCGATAGAATCGTCCGATTCAGCGGTCTTGACCAACTGCGCGATAATATCTTCCGCTACCTCTATATCATTATCGATGAAAAGAACATAATCTGCATCTGATTCCAATAAACCCTGGTTCCTGGCTTTAACTGCGCCGATGTTTACGTCGTTTTTAATCAAAACATCAGCTGCGGACTCGAGATATTCGACAGTGCCATCAGTGCTGCCGTTGTCCACACAGATTAACCTATAAGGATATCGGACATATTTTAAAAAGCTCTCAATACACTTCCTCGTGAATTCAAGCTTGTTCCAGGTCAACATTATTACGTCAACGCTTTTTGCCATGGAAAAACCCCCTTGTGATTTTCGGTACTGTCAAACAGCAAGATTCCACAGACTATCGCAGAAGGAGCGATTCAAAGTGTCTGGGTGTCTAAGTGTCTGTCCGATTAAATTTATAAAAATTTCTTACTTCTCCGACGACTGCATCCATCTGCGTTTTTGTCAGTTCAGGATATATCGGCAGTGATAATATCTCACCCGCGTGTCTTTCAGTTACGGGGAAATCGCCTTTCTTATATCCCAATGTCCTCGCTGCTTTCTGAAGATGAATCGGAATCGGATAGTGAATTTTGGTATCAATCCCCCTGCTGGATAGAAACTCTTTCAGTTCATCTCTGCGCTCCGCTCGGATTACGAACGTATGATATACCGATTTCTCGTCTTTTTTCTCAACGGGGACTTTTACGACCTCTTTTAGATGTTCGCGGTAAAAAGCGGCGTTTGCCCGTCGTTTTTTCGTCCACTCATCGAGATATCTCATCTTCACTTTCAGGGCAGCGGCTTGAATGGCATCCAACCTGCTGTTGTATGCCCAAAAATCGCATTCATCGCGATTTCGCAGTCCGTGATTTCGAGCTTTTAAGAGATATTCGTAGGTCTCCTTTTGGTCGGTCGTGATGACGCCGCCATCGCCCAAGGCGTTCAGATTTTTCAGAGGATGCAAACTGAAACACCCGACATCGCCGAATCCACCGACGCTTTTGTCTTTATATTCAGCGCCGATAGCTTGGGCGCAATCTTCGATTACGTAAAGATTGTGTCTTTTAGCAATCTCGGTAATCGGAGTCATATCCGCCGGCCGTCCCGTAAGATGTACCGGCAAAATGGCTTTCGTTAGAGCGGTTATAGCTGGCTCGATTAATTCCGGATTGATATTATAATCATCTCGGACATCCACAAAAACGGGTTTGGCGCCTGCCAGAACGATAGAGGATGCGGTCGCTAAGAAGGAATTGGGGACGGTTATAACTTCATCGCCTTCCCCTATATCCAACGCTTTCATCGCCAGCACAAGAGCATCCGTGCCGGAGTTCACACCTACGGCGTATTTTACCTGACAATAATCTGCGAACATCCGCTCAAATTCCTGCACCTCATCGCCGAGGATAAACATGCCATGATTGAGCGTCTTTTCGATAGCTTGTAAGATTTCTACTTTTAACGATTGGTGTTGAAGCGGTAGATTCACGTAGGGAACTTTCATAAACTCTCCGTTAGTCGTTGCTTCACGTTTTACGCGTGTTATATTTATCAGAGATTCGCTTACTTACCTAATGGTATAACTCCCTCATCCGTTTAATATTGTAATATCGAGTGTTTTGGTAATCGGGAATCAGACCATTTTCAAAAGCCTTTTTAACATCGGCAATCGCATCGCGGACGGTTCTCTTTGGAATAAATCCGAGAACATTTTTAATTTTTTCAGACGAAATGTGATACGAGCGTTCGTCGATGACATCCGCTATCTCAATCTTGACATCGCCGCCCACGACTTCTCTCGCCATCTCAGCTATCTCAATCACCCTGTAATTGTCGCCGCCGGCGTTAAAGACTTCGCCCGCTATCTTTTCCGCCGGCGCTTCGACCAGCAGAGCGTAAAGGTCAGTGATGTCGTCGATGTGGATGTTGGGGCGCTTTTGCTGTCCGCCGAAGACCGTGATAAGCCCCTTGTTGACTGCATGCGAAGTCAGGATGTTCACTGTCAGGTCTAAGCGCATTCTGGGCGAATAGCCGCATACCGTGGCGGACCGAATGCAAACGGGGACGAAATCCGCACTCTTTTCCGTCAAAATGATTGGTTCGGTTGCTGCTTTGAGTTTGGCGTAGAGGGTAATCGGCTCCAGCGGCAAATCTTCGGTTACATCCGGCTCGCTTTTAATACCGTATACGCTGCTCGACGACGCGCCGATAAACCTTCTTACACCGCTGTTTTTAGATAGCCTGACAAGCGATTTTACCGCGTCGTAATTCACTTGCTGAGTGAGTTTTGGATTCAGATCAGAACATGGGTCATTTGAAATGGCGGCGAGATGAATCACCGTATCGATGCCCGCCAAAGCACGCTTGACGATTGTTTCATCTCTGATGTCGCCCTGAATCAATTCGCAGTCTGGATGGTCTTCAAATTGCTTTGTACATTCTTCTCCAAACCACATAATATCTAAAACTCTGACGTTGTATCCGAGCTTGAGCAATTTAGGCGTAAGGACACAGCCAACATATCCGGTTCCGCCGGTAACTAATATATTCTGGTTCATCTTATGCCTCCCTTGCTAGGGTTATGCTCTGTAGAGTGGAAAAAAGGAAATATCTTCTTTTGTCTTGTCAGGATAATATTTATTCCATTTTTCGCAGATTCTCTGATATATAGGTTTATTCCTGATTAACTTACCGATGAAGTATTCAGCAGTGTCTTTAGAAAAACCTTGCTTAAACTTATAAACCCCCCCCTCACCACCACCAAAGTGAAGATATTTATATCCTTTCTTTTTGGCCCAAAGGGCAACTTCATAATATAATAAATCATTCGGTCTCAAGCTGAAGGAATCTTCAATCGCCCCACCTAAGTAAGAGTGAATATAATCACCGTAACATAGAAATAATACACCCGCTATTATTTCACCGTTGGCTTTTGTGAAGAATAACTCAAAATTATCTCTAAGTTTATCATTCAAGAATGCATAATACTCTTCAGAGAAAAAGAAGTAACTATCTGCATTAACTCTCTCCATCGTCTGGTGATACAATTCCACAAACTTATCAAAATGTTCAAAATTTTCTGCATGAAATACTGTCGAATTATTCCTTTTGGCTTTTTTTATAGCCCGCCGCCGGGGTGATTTAAAACCCCACCATATATCTTCTTCACTCTTCGTTAAATCAAGATAGATATTATCACATGATTTAATCACGTTTAAATATTGCTCACAGCCCTCGTGTGTTTTGAGCAAGGGATGGAAACGAATAAACTCGGTAATTATATTTTCCTCCCTACAATACTCATTAAAAGATGTGAAGAATCCCTTCATGAGATTTTTCTTTATGCCTGAATCGCTACTTGAGCAGAGTGGACCACCGTAACCGTAAGGAGTAATTATATCAAAAGATTCCACCGTCTCAGAATTCATAAAGGGCAAATCATTAATCTTACGTTTCATAAACACGTATAGAACATAATCACCATTCTCTTCGTAGACAAAACATTGCGCTTTACCATCACCATTAATTTCATATAATTCTGCATATTCTGGAATAAAGGAAGCATCTTTTTTTTCAAACTTTTTTAGAATTCTAAGCCATTCTTGTTT
>DTYX01000441.1 GCA_012961655.1 Candidatus Poribacteria bacterium | reverse complement strand
TGAAGGAAAACATCGGATTAGACCTTGCGGATTGGTTGACGGGAAAATTCTTCGCTCGTCTTGAATTGAGGAAAGGTGATACGGTCGCGCAATTCCTACATGATACGGCGAGAATATATTCTGAAGTCGCCAAACTCTGGTATCCAATCATGGCAAACTTTGCAGAGCGTATTATCAACTTATGCAAAGCAAAGGGCGTGACCAAGCTCAACATTATGGCGAGGGATGCGAATCCAATCTACGTCATCTTGATGTGGATATTGAGTTAGCAGAGCTTTCTCGGCGCGTCTTTCAGATTCATGACGAGATTGCGGAGGAGGGTAAACCATCTGAGTTAGCCAGCGCTGTTGTTATGGATGCCAGAGAGTTGGCGGTTGCCAAGTATTTAGATAAACTTTTCAAAGGCAAGTCTGCCTGTGTGGACGTGATGTGCTACGGTACCGTGTTTAAGGAGATTTTCGACAAAGGACAAATCTACCCAAAGCCTCTACCGGTCCTCTTCATTTCGAACAATAACTGTATCTCCGGCTTCATCAACGAGGTGGTAGAGCGCGCCTACTGGGATGGCAAGATAATCTCGGACGAATTTATTACGATTTTGGGGGATACGGTCGAATCTTTTCCAAAGCCTTATAAAAACGTCGAAGTCACGATGAATCAACATTGGGAAGTTGAGTTGTTAGCGGAGCCAGTAGATATCGTATCAACCTGCTGTGCGTTTGCAATCTATTGGACTCTATACCACAGTGATTTCCAGCACTCTGAGCCGCTAACGGAACTTGAGAATCTCTATCAGTTGTATCAAGCCATCAGAGAGGGGCGGGAGCAAATTCCAGCGTTACTTCCGTACAGTGTTCCCAAATGGTCGGAACGAAAGGAACGGGGCCCCCTCCCTCCTAAAAGGCAATAATCAAATTGTGGTAAGCGCAGGTTGAGTGTCAGTCAACACGGTGGTAGCTGGTAGCTTAAAACTCCCAGCTACCAGTTTATAACTTTCAAACACTGGTAATCCCGCAAATGCTAAGTCGCAACGTCGGGAGATGATTATAGAATTTGTCGGAACATTCGAAGGGGTGACGCCTCATGATAGATAATCGTGTAAAATGGAATTGTATCAAATTTATCGAATCTTGCCAAAATCCTGATGGAGGGTTTGGAACAATGCCAAATCTTCATTCAACCATGGAATCGACTCGCTTTGCGGTAAATACACTTAACCTTTTGGGCGAGGAAATTCCAAATAAGATTCAAACCGTCGAATGGGTAACATCTTGTCAGAAGCGAGATGGTGGTTTTGCTCCTGAGCCTAATTCAGCCGGGGATTTGAGTTCAACGTACTATGCCGTGCGTGTTTTAACAATCGCAGGTTCGGTTGCACAAACGGAAACACCAGAGGTCTGGTATACATATTGTGGCATCCATTGCTTGAAGCTCATTCATTTTTAACCGTTCAATTTTTTAGAAATCTCAGAAGAAAAATCATCACGGAAGGGGGGCATCATGATAAAGGAGAAAATTCGGCAAACGACAGAAAACGGAGATTTGGCAGTTATTCTATATACGATATTTGGCTACCCTGACAGACGGACGTCTCAAAAAGCCCTGATGATGCTTCAACAATTTGACATCACGGTTTTCGAAACTGCTATACCTGTGGCTCAATGTTCCAAAGAACTGAGTGATGCTATCCGGAATGCGCATTGGGAAGCATGTCGAAATGGCGTTTGGTCAGAAGAAGTCCTAGAAGTGTATTCCAATTTGCGA
>DTYX01000440.1 GCA_012961655.1 Candidatus Poribacteria bacterium | reverse complement strand
CGACTTAACCACGACGAATTAATTAAAGCTAACAAACCCGTGATTGCCCATATACCGCCTTTCCATTATGTGGTGATTGAACGCGCTACGCGCCAACAAGTGACTATTATTGACCCGGCATCGGGGCGACGGCGAAATATTCCCTCGAATCAATTTGCCCGAATGTGGGAGGGCAATTGTTTGGTTGTTATCCAGAAGCAGCCTTCGCCCTTCATCTCGTCCTTCATTACGGATTGGCAGATTGCCGGGCCTTATCCGTTAAACAAGAACGAACCACGCCAAAACCGCCCTTCCTGGGTTTTGGGGAACAATATCCAATGGCGTCAACGGAAGTATCATGCTCCATCTCTGGGGATTTTCATCAACTTGATTGAACAATTTGGCAGACAGGAGGGGACAGTGGCATATGCACAGACGCGGGTGTATTCTCCGGTTAATCAAGCTGTCATTTTCCGTGTAGGCAGTGATGATGGCATCCAAATCTGGCTGAATGGTCGAAGCGTTTGGGACAATTTGAAGGTTGAAAGACCCTGCCAACTCGACCAGGACATTATCCCAGCCGTAATTATAAGCGGTTGGAATCACCTTTTAGTCCAGATTGTTCAAGCTCAAGGAGAATGGGGTTTTGTGTTTCGGATAACGGATGCGCAAGGGCGCGTCCTTGATGATTTAAAAATTCAGTGAATTTACACTGTTTTTATTTGACAGTACCGCTTGTATGAAGGGAAAATTTAAAAACATCTACGTCCTACTTTTGTATCTCTTTTTCACTCTGATTTTAACCTATCCTGCCATCTTTCGGTTTTCTACACATTTTATGTGTGATGAGGGCGATGGGTTTCAGAATGTGTGGAATCTGTGGTGGCTAAAGACAGCTTTGCTTGAGTTGCGCGCCAATCCATATTACACCAATTATCTTCACCATCCCGATGGCGTCACGCTCCTTTTTCATACGCTCAATCCTTTCAACGGATTGATTTCTATTCCCCTTCAATACCTCTTTTCGATGGAGGTGGTTTATAACCTCATCGTGATGTTTTCCTTTGTAATGTCGGGATTTTTTATGTATCTGTTATCGCGTTATCTAACGAACTGTAAACCTGCGGCTTTCGTCTCAGGAGTTATTTTTACATTCTCCCCTTACCATTTCGGACATGGATTGGGGCATCTTCAATTAATAGCGATGGAGTGGATTCCCTTTTATGTGTTGTATCTCCTACGGGCTTTCTACGAAGGCGGAAAAAAAGAAGCAATTCTCGCAGGCGTTTTCCTCATCTTGATAACGCTCTGCTCATGGTACTATTTAATCTATTCGCTTTTTTTTACCGCCATTTTTGTTATCTATCAGGTATTCGTTGATAAAAGGAAGGTAAGAATAGAAAATCTCTGGTTGACTGGTTTGGTCTTTTTCGCTGTACTCTCTCCATTAATTGGAGCTATGATTTATGCCAAATTGTCCCAACAGTTCCTTGGCGCGCATAACCCAGTGGTTTGGTCGGCGGACCTGTTGAGCTTTTTCGTTCCAGGCGGCATTTTAACCTTTGGCAAGCCGTTTGAAAGTATCTGGAGCAAATTTTCAGGCAATATAGCGGAGAATTCCAACTACATCGGCTATATCGTACTTTTCTTTGCCATTTATGGGTTTCTCAAAGGGAAAAAGCCCCGCGTAGCGGCATCCCGCAAAGCGGAAGAGGCGCGGTTTTTTCTAATCGCAGGGG
>DTYX01000439.1 GCA_012961655.1 Candidatus Poribacteria bacterium | reverse complement strand
GCGGTGTGATGCCATTGTCTGTCGCAGCTTTTGGCGGGACAGAGCTACGGATAAATGCCGCTATCACCTTTGAGAATCTCTAAAAACATTTCTTTCTTGACTAATGTTGATAAAAATGTTAAAGTAATATTGCTTTATGTTTGGATTAATGGATTATTTTTACGATATATTTCAAATGTTTAATTGACGTTAAGGCGGTAGTTTCCAGAGGATGGTGTTTTACACATGCTAGGTTTCAGGTTCAGAAATTTATACCGCGTGCGAGATATTAATGCCTTTTTCATCTCACTATGCTTGCATTTGATAGCTTTCATTATAACGGGTTTTGTTTTGTATTCTCAGAAACCGATTAGAGACGAAGAGGTAGTGCAGTTGAGTTTTATTGATGCGAATGAATTGCGTCCGCGACGGCCTAAATCCCACAAGCCGATAGAGATTAAACCGATTGACCCGACGGAGCGACAAAACGTGACTAAGGAAATTACAAGAAAGATACATGATGAATCAGCAAGTAAATTCAACGAGGTCATTGCTCAAGCGCCAGTGCCCGTAATTCGGAACGCATCGGTAGAGAGAAATATGGAGAAGACAGAGGTTTTGCCAGATGTTATGACCATGGTAGAAGGTCTAAGGCAAGATGAGATTATGCTATCCAAACAGATGTCTAGCCGTAATGCTCCGGAAGCTGGTGACGGTATGAGTAGTTTTCGGCAACGGGTTCGTGGCTCAGGAGCGGCAGGAGGCGGTTTGGGAATAGCACGGATGACTGATGTGGTGGATATTAGTTTTCCGCAGGAAGATCAATTGGAGGGTAATACAGACATCGGAGCAGAAACATACAGCCCATTTGGAGATGCGTTATTCAATATTGCTCAACATATTCTGACATATAATCAAACGGGGTACGCTGACATAGTCTTCGTGCTGGATACCAGCCTCAGCATGCAAGATAATATCCAAAAGGTGGCTGACGCTCTGTTCAGCATGACAAATGCTTATGATAAAGCGGGCCTGGATTACCGGTTGGGTTTTGTTGAATTCAGCGTGCGTCGGTATGGAGAAAAGATCGAAATCGACCCGTTAACTTCTGACCCAATGCTATTACAACGTCGAATGAGAAGTTTACGCATCTCCGGCAATGAACACGCCTTGGATGCGCTCTGGAAAGCTCTAATCTACCTGGAATTCCGCCCTGAAGCTGAGAAGCACCTGATACTGGTGACGGATGAACCCGCTACGACAGGATGGACGGAGAAAAACGCTTATTATCAACGTCGAGATTGGGTTTTGCAGGAATCCGGACGTCAGAACGTCATAGTCCATGTGCTGGGATACAATGAATATTTTCAGAGGCAGCTAGCGCAGAGAACCAATGGTCTATGGCAAGAGATTCCTGGCGGACAACGTCCCTCGTCAGTTGTCGTCCAAGGTACCGGTTTGCCAACTTCGCGCAGTTCTAATTGGAAATTGCTCAAGAGTTTCCGCGATATCGCGCGCCATATCGCTCGTACATCTGATGCAAACTCGAAGATAAGCGATGCCGCGGTGGAAATTGTTATAGTCTTGGATTATAGCCTCAGCATGGCCGGCAAAATAGCGGCTCTAAGACAGGGATTCACTGAGTTCATCGGCACAATTGACCTATTTGCCTTGGATTATAGTATCGGTTTGATGCTGTTCGCGGAAGCGAAGAACGCGGTGAACGCCATAGACGGAGTAACCGTGTTAGCGCAACCCACGCTCACTGATCCGGAGAAGTTCATGAACCTATTAACCCTTCCGATGGGAGGAGATGAACACCTGATAGATGCTATGGTGGAGGGTCTACCCAAAATTCGTTTTCGCCAAGCGCAACGTGTTGTGTTCATTATCACCGATGAACCCTCGACTGGTAATTATGATGTCGATGAAGCCCTTGATGTTTGTCGTTCTTTGAATGTGCAAGTCGATGTTCTTGGTCCGCTACCCGCTGGCGCGACGAATAGAATGATTGCTGAGGGTTATCAGCTTCCTGGTGATGATTTTCAAAGTCTTGTGGTTAACCAAACCGGTGGCATATTTCGCCTCATGCCAAATAGTTTAGCTATCGCGGATGCAAATCAATAGGTAGATTGACGAGAAAGGAGACTTAAAAAAGAGTGACATACAAAACCATTATTATTTATTCAATTCTCCCAATATTATTCATTTGCGCATGTGGCAGGGAGAATTTGGATAAAAAAATCGCCAATCTGGAATCAGCAGTACAAAATGAATCTGATAATCCCAAACTATATTACCGGTTGGCGACATTATACTATGAAAAAGGTGGTTTGGAAAACGTTCAAAAAGCTGTGGATTTATATCGTCAGTCGGTTGCGCTAGACGAAAATTACGCGCCGGCTTATGCTGGCTTGGGAGTCGCTTATGCCATCATGTATTTTAACTATTCTCCCGATGAACGACACTGGCTTAGTATGGCTCATCAAGAAAGTGTTAAAGCAGTACGACTCGACCCAAATCTTTCAGAAGCGCACCGGGCATTAGGTTTAAGTTACTCAGGACAGAATCAGTTGGATAGAGCTATCGAGGCATATAAAGAAGCGATAAGATTAGACCCTGATAGTGCCAGAGCACATGGAAGTCTGGGCTTCGCCTATTTTACCAAGGGGATGTATGACAGAGCTATTGCCGAATATAAAGAGGCTATCAGACTTGAACCTGATGATGCTACCTTTCATAATAATCTCGGCTTGGCGTATCTGAATAACAATCAGATAGACGCAGCAATCTCCGAATACAAAAAAGCTATCAAGATAGACTATAATCTTTCAGTGGCACATACCAATTTAGGTGTGGCTTATGAACAAAAAGGCATGAGTGATAAAGCGCAAGCGGAATTTCAAGAGGCAATGCGTTTGGATATGCTAGAAAAACAACGACAAAAAGGAAAGAGATAGGAGGAAAAATTTAAAGTGGCAGTTATTACAATTTCCAGGGAACATGGAAGCGGAGGCGCGGAAATTGGACGACGCGTCGCCAAAATATTAGGCTATGATTACGTCGATAAAGAATTGATTACAGAAGTTGCCAGGAGGGCTAATGTGCCAGAGTCTGAGGTGGAAAAATTGGACGAAAAAGGCGAGGATCCAATCATATATTTTCTCAAGGAGCTCTTTGTCGAAGATGAGCCAAAAACCGTCTCAGAATATCCTAATGAGTATAAAGAGAAAGAGATAGAGAGCAATACATTTGATAGAGATAAACAATTAAAATTGTTTCAATCCGTTATTGAATCTATATGGGAACGCGGTAATGCCGTAATTATCGGTAGAAAAGCTAACGTTATCCTCGCTTACAAGCCAAATACTTTACGAGTGCGCATCATCGCGCCGCTGGAAAAACGTTTAAAACGAGTTATGCAACTAGAACATTTATCACAGGATGATGCTTTAAGGTTAATCAGAGAAACCGATGGACATAGGGAACGCTATGCCAAACAATACTATGATGTTGATTGGGATAACCCAAGACTTTATGATATTATTATAAACACAGAAAAATTAACTAATGAAGACGCGGCGTGTTTGATAACTGAAACGGCGGAACGTTTGACGTTGCACAACTAATTTTAATGTTTGGAACATGACAGCTGTGTTTGCAAAATATCTGCGACGAAGAGTTAAATTAATTGGAACTTACTGATAAGCGGTAGCAAATTCATTTGTTATAGTCATATCAACAACAGGAGGTAGTCAGGTGGCAACGACAATCACGCTGCATTTGCCGGAGCCGCTTTACAAGGGGATTAAGCGACTGGCGCTAAAGCAGAGCCTCTCCATCATGTAGGTTCAGCGCTGCTGAGGCGCAAAAGTAAACCTGCCAACCCAGCGGATTACCGAAAAATATCGCGGAGATGAAGTATGCTTACCGTAGAAGAAGCTCGCACGAAAGTATTGAATAGTATAATGCTGTTGGGCGTTGAAAAGAAGCCCATTTTAGGATGTCTCGGATGCGTACTTGCCGAAGATGTCCGCGCCGATTACGATATTCCGCCATTTGATAATTCGCAAATGGATGGCTATGCAGTGATTGCGGAAGATGTTGCCGCAGCTTCGCAGAGCAATCCTGTAACTCTAAAAGTAGTGGAAAATTTGCCGGCGGGGTACGCGCCAACGAAAAAGATTTTTCACGGTAAAGCGGCGCGGATTATGACCGGTGGAATGATTCCTGAGGGCGCGGACGCGGTTGTGATGGTAGAGGATACTCAGACAGATGAAAGAGATGTCAAAATTTTTACTCCCATCCAAAAGGGCGAAAATATCAGATTTCGAGCGGAAAGTATCAATTCGGGAGAACTTGTCCTTCCCAAAGGGAAAGTAATTCGACCGCCCGAAATGGCGATGTTAGCCACCTTGAATTGTGTCGAGATTGCCGTATACAAACGACCAAAAGTCGCATTAATTTCGACTGGGGATGAACTGACCCCTCTTGGCGAAGAGTTAAAGCCTGGAATGATTCGAGACAGCAATCGCTATGGACTATATGGTCAGGTTTTGGAGGCGGGCTGTTTCCCAATAGACATGGGGATTGCTGTTGATAGGGTAGATGTATTGGAAGCAAAATTTCGCGCTGGTCTAAAACAGGCGGATGTGCTTGTCACCAGCGGCGGCGTCTCAGTCGGCGATTACGATATTGTCAAAGATGTTTTGTCAAAATTGGGGGAAATCGACTTCTGGAAAGTCGCCATGAAACCTGGCAAACCTCAAGCCTTCGGAGTGGTTGATGGCAAACCGATATTCGGGTTGCCGGGAAATCCCGTCTCTTCATTGGTCGTTTTTGAGTTGTTCGTCCGCCCGGCGCTGCTGAAGATGTCAGGTCACATAGATATTTTCCGACCGACTTTCACAGCCATAATGGAGAATAGCATAAAGAACGATTCAGAGCGGATTCACTACGCCAGAGCTATTATAGAGAAACGGAATGGCAAATACTATGCGAAAACCACTGGACCGCAAGGCTCCGGTATATTGCTTTCCCTGGTTTTAGCCAATGGGTTAATTATTGTCCCAGTGGATGCAAACCTAAAACCCGGTGATGAAGTAGATGCGTTGTTGATGACTTAATTTTATGCAAAAAGATATTATCTACTACAAAGATGCGCGTGACATGTCGGAAGTAGATGACAATTCTATTACCCTTATCGTAACTAGCCCACCATACTGGAACATCAAAAATTATTCACTGAATTCTCCAAAACAGAAAGGACAGATAGGTAGTATAGAAGACTACCGGCAATATCTGTGCGCTCTGAACATGGTTTGGAAAGAGTGCGAAAGAGTGCTTGAACCCAACGGTAAGCTCTGTGTGAATGCCCCGTTGATGCCAATCCCCAAAAAACATCTAAATACTCATCATACAAGGGATATATTCAATCTATATTCCGACATTGAACATGGAATCTTAAAGCAGACGGAATTGTATTTTATGGATTTGTATATCTGGAATCGAATGAACCCAACGAAAAAGCTCATGTTTGGTTCATATCCTTATCCATCAAACTTCTATGCTCAGAACACGGCGGAGTTTATCGGAATCTTTGTCAAAGATGGAAAGCCAAAATCGCACTCGCCGGAGATTAAAGAAGCCAGCAAATTGATCCAAGAAGAATGGATAAACTTCACAAAGCAGATTTGGGATATACCCATCCCAAACAAAGGCGATGTCGCCTACGGCGAACATCCAGCCATTATGCCTTTAGAGATTGCCAGCCGCTTGATTCGATTGTATTCTTTCGTCGATGATATTGTCTTAGACCCGTTCTTAGGTTCGGGAACGACTGCGAAAGCCGCCCTTCAGAACAGAAGGCATTACATAGGCTATGAAATCAATCCCGCCTATAAAGAGATTATCGAAGCGAAGTTGAAAAGTAAATAATTAATGGACTATCTATGAACCTTTTGTACATTTTGGGGGTTCTATAGTTTCGCATCTTTTACGAGTTGGAGAGAGCGTTCTGGGGTCAAAGACAAAAATCTAATGCATGGTGAACTTTCCCAAAATCGTCATGGAACTGTCTCCCAATCAATATCTATAGGCTATCCAAAACAGATTTGGATAGCCTCGAAATTATAACAGCTATCACTTACCATGCGCCTCAAGTTTACCCTTCAAGTCTCGTTCCGCAATCTCAAAAACAGACCGCAAGCGTTTATGGGTTTCCTCATCGGCTTTGATTGAAAGCGTATCCAGCCACTCCATGCCGCCGTGAACTAAGGTCATAATGTATATGGCGTCTGAGGGATTGAATACTTCTTGATTATCCATGACCACGTAAATCGGCGACGTATGTGCAGCGACGTTTACCGGCCAGACATGCCAGACGCGATGATAACTGTAGCAACGCGCTGCGAGCCATCCGCTTCCGTCGATTCTGATTTTCTCTTTCAGTTCCAGTCGCTTTGTGCCTTCTTCTGAAGTTGTCTTGGCGATTATTCTGCCGTTATGGATGATTTCCAAGCCGTGAATCGGCTGAGCGCAGACTGCCCATGCTTCTGTTTCGATTGTCCCTCCGCCGGCGGGCATCTTAATTTCATCTCCGGCGTCTCGTCCGTCTGCTGTGATTCCGATGAGCGGTCCACTTGTGGTGAAAGTACGTCCAGCGCGAACTGCTTTGCCCCAGCTGTCGAAATTGAATTCATCGTTGCGGTCGAGTTGTGCATACGTGCGAACGCCGCCGACGGGCATGCCTGCTGACATCTTGTCCGTGCCGCCAACAGCAGGGACACGATAACCGCAGTTCAAATAACGATACCACTCCCGAATGGCACTGCTATCGAGAGTGTCGTTGATGATGCCGAAGGCGCGCACTTCCAAGGCGTCAACTTTTCCAGTAACGATGTCAGCCGCGATTTCACAGTTTGGCCCGGGGAAGTGCGGACGAATTGCGACGCCGTTTTTGGCGCGGCATTCCTCTACCCAATCCGCTTGTGAACGGATGTCTGCATCGCCGAACCAGGCTTCGCCAGGCCCGCCCGTACACATCGGAAAAACAGGCATTCCCTGCGTGCCGAGCATGCTTATGTGTCCGAGTATATGGTGGCGATTTTCCGTGCCGACGAAAACGATGGTGTCATTTT
>DTYX01000438.1 GCA_012961655.1 Candidatus Poribacteria bacterium | reverse complement strand
TTTATGGTAAACGCTAATAGACCATGTGCCCGCCATTGTGGCATCGCGGCGATGAACTCTTTAGTATTTCGCTCTGGGTCCCATCGACCTGTATCGGGATAAGCCCAGCGGCTAACTGTTTCCGGATTGCGGTCGTCGAAAATCCCCTGCACCATTCGTGAGTTGAGCAGTAAACCCTCAATTTTATATTGCTGGTAATAACGTCCGGGATACGTGGGCTGATTATTTATATGAAATGCATCACCGACAATACTTACGGATGTGTTTCTCATCTCTTACCTCCATATTAATTTGTAGGTCGAAATTCACATTTCGACTACTTTCCGAGAGAACTCATTTTAGTTACCTAGATTCGAGGGGGATGGAAATCTTATGAAACGTGGTGAGTGATGAGTGATACGTGAAAGAAGATTTTGGGAAACACAGGTTACAAAACAAGTCTCTTCATCTTCTCCTCATCCAATTCCAAACCCAATCCAGGTTTCTGCAGAACATGAATGTACCCATCCTCAAAAACGAGCGGTTCTTTGAAGATTTCATCCAACTCCGGCCGACGTCCCGTATATTCCTGTGGCCGGGTTGCATTCGGCAGGGCGGCGCAGACGTGCAGATTCGCCGCTGTCCCGATGGTCGGTTGAGTTTGGTGCGGGACAAAATGTTTATTGTATACTGAGCCCAACACCGCTATCTTTTGCATTTCACTGATGCCGCCGCACTTGACCACATCGGGTTGGATGATATCCACTTTCGCTTGCTCGATGAGGTCGCGGAACTGCCAGCGGGTATATTCGTGTTCTCCGGCGGAGACGGGAACATCCAGAGCTTCAGCCACCGCTGCGATGCCGGCGTAGTCATACTGCGCCACTGGTTCTTCAAAGTGATATATGCCGAGTTCCTCGAACTTACGCCCTTGCTGAATAGCTGTGCTGACAGAATACCCGTTGTTGGCATCGAAACTGAGCGGAACCTCTTCGCCTGTGAGAACTTTGACCTGGCGAAACATCTCTAAGTCTTTGGCTGGGTCAGCGTCTTGTCTCATCGCGCCCCAATCCATGCGGATTTTAATCGCTTTGAACCCCTGGTCGAGATAACTCTCAACGCGCTTTGCCATCTTCGCCGGGGTCATGTTTGCCCCGCCGCCGATGCTGGCATACATCATCACCTTTTCGCGGTAGCAACCGCCGAGTAACGTGCAGATAGGCAAGCCGGTTGTTTTTCCCAGAATGTCCCACAGCGCGATGTCCACCCCGGCGATGGATTCAGGTTGCGCGCCCTGCACACCGAGTTTGTAAGTGCGAAAGGTCATTTTATTCCATAACTTATCGATTTCCAGAGGATTTTCACCGATGAGTAGTGGCTTGAGGGCTGTGTTGACGAAATAAGCAATAACGCTGGAATTCATCGGACTACATTCGCCGATTCCTGTAACTCCTTCATCGGTATGGACCTGGACGATGATACTTCGAGTTTTTAGAACAGTCGCTTTGACATCGGTTATTTTCATCTTATTTACCTCTATGCCTCGCATTTTAGCATTTTTCAGAAACTATAGTTTTGAAACTGTAGAACCTTGTGTCTGGTGTTTGTTTCACGGTTTGCGATGAGAATTTTGTCAACTTTTTATAGAAATCTAACGAACTCGATATTTCTCAACAGCATCCATATCGAGTGTAACTCCCAATCCAGGTTCATCTGAAATCGTAATTGCGCCATCGGATAGCTTCATGCTACCGCCGGATAAATCGTCAACGCGGATGTGCGGAAGTTCATCGATTGGCATCGTGCAGTTTGGCAGAGTGCAGGCGACGTGCGCGGCGAAGGTTGAAGCCACACATGAACCGAAGGCGAACATCTGAATCCAAATCGGCAAACCGCCGGCTTCGGCGACCGCGGCGTTTTTGCGGATACCGTTCACATTCCCTCCCATATTGACGGCATCCACTGCTTCAGCGCGCATATTGCGGTAAATATCCTGCGGTGAACCGAGATGCCGAGCAACAGGCGCTTCCACTTCTTCCCTAAGCTGACGATACCAGGATAAATCTTCAAATCGAATCGGGTCCTCGTAGACTTCGATGTTGTACGGAAACAATTCCTGGGCAAGGCGAATGCCCGTCTCCAAATCGCCAAATTGCGTATTGGGGTCAACGCGAATTTGGAAGTCAGGCCCACATGCCTCCGTAATTAAGCGCGCAGTTTCTACGATATTCCAGCTTCGAGCTTTCAGTTTGTGTACTCTGAAGCCCATTTTCGCGGCTCTTTCCGCTTCCGCCGCCGTGACTTCAGCGGGCATCGGCGGCGACCAATAGGCGAGTTCAACTCTGTCTCTGCACTTAGCGCCTATCAACTTATACGCAGGAACACCTAATGCTTGTCCCGCCAGGTCGTAAAAGGCGCACTGGAAGGCAAACGACTCGGAAGCAAGGTCGATATCCCAGAAATTCTTGCCCACGTATCGAGCCGCGATGGCATCAGCTTGGTCGGTAATGTTGCTCTGACGGGAATTGCTCTCTCCCAATCCTGTCAGACCTTCATCCGTATGCACCCAAATCAAGGTGGTGGGATAGTCAACGCCCCAGTGTTCTTGTATAGCTGGGACAAATGGAACGGAAACTGTACAGTATTCAATAGTTGTAATTTTCATTTTTTGACGCGCCCCCATGTTATTGCCAACTTACCTATATAAGTAACGGATTTTGGCGCGCTTGTCCGCTTTCTCCCTTTAAACTCTGACGCCAAAACCGGTTGGGCATTTTGGTCTGTGGACATATAGAGACAATCGAGCCAACTTTCCTCTTCCCTCGTCCAGACACGAAGATTATGTGTGCCTTTGCTCAACTCAAAAATCCGCGGGTCGCCGCCCGCGCCGCGGCCGCTGACTTTATCCCATACCCAAGTATTCGCTGGCCCGCCTAAATCCCAAGTGTTCACATTGGCATCGTTATCCTGTCCTCTGTCCAATAAATCGAAAGTGATAAAAAAGCTATCTGTCACACCCGAATGTTCTTGAACCATACCCCACATGTAGTATTTGGCGTCATCAGGTATCTCAATCTCATATTCCGCCCAGCCTGCTCGTCCTGTCGGCGATTTTATATATTTCCCACCGGAGACCTTCGCATCCTTTACAATCTCCATCGGCGCCTCAATTTTATCAGCGTCTTCAGCTTCAAAAGCCACCTCGTCTTGTCGCAAGACTTCGGAAAAAGTTGATTAGTTTGTAGTAAGGCAATTCATTGCCGTTACCTTTCGTGAGTCTT
>DTYX01000437.1 GCA_012961655.1 Candidatus Poribacteria bacterium | reverse complement strand
ATCTGAATGGAGAGCGATTCTGCATCATCTCCCAAAAATCAGAGGAGGAAGAGATTCCAGTATTGGATTATATATTCCGCAGCGGCTACCTCAAAGTCACCCCAAAGGATATTCTGGAATTTGCTCAAGGCGGATATCAATGGACGAGTGAAGTGAATCAGTTGCATGGGCGCGATTTTTGGGAAGCATTTGAACTGCTCACTCAGTTTCGCTTGAAACTCGATAGAGATATTCCGCCGACAGAGTGTGCTAACGTTGTTCTTTCAGCTCTCTTGGACGTGGATTTAACCGGCGAACTTTCAAATCGCGATGCTATCGAGCTTTGGAGGGGTCTGGACGAGGATGATAATCTGATTTCCGAAAAGTATCCGAGGCTGTGGCGGATGCTCAGCCGACGGGTACGCGAGGCGATTCCGATGATGGAAAAATTGGAGGTTGACACTGATTTTGTCTACTTCCTGTGGACAATAAATTCTTTGGATAAACATCGTGGAATTTATGACCTATTCCTGCCTCATATCTTTGGCGAGAGAATTTGGCAGAAATACGCCAGCACACCTATTTCCGAAATTAAACAATTTTGTGGTGATTTAATCAAAAATGACCCGCGGCGTGTAATCGAACAGATTAAACAGACGGAGTTTTGGCTCACCCAGGATTCGGAACGTCTCCGACTGTTTGATAGCTGTGTAGGGGTTGATGAAATAGACCTGCAAAGGACTGCTGAATTTGCCGCGACAGAACGAACTTTTTGCGTGCCAATGCGTGAAGCTCTCTGCCACTTAGCGAAGCATCTGTGTTTAAGTCTTGACCTGTTAGAGCCAAGATTAGTGGATTATGTGCTGAATAATATCAGGCGTAAACATCTGTTTCTACAAGATGATACGACTTATCTCAGGATTCGAGATACATTCGAAGCGTTTGCCAAACTTATCGAACTCAGCCGGCTTTTGCGAGAGATTGAGGGGAAAAATTGGCTGCGGAAAGATGAGCTTCAATTCAGACTTTCACCTTGGGGCGAAATCTATCCACAATACTTCGCTAAACTAGAATATCTCATTGACCGATTTGAATTGTTAAATTTCAGGTGTGAACTTCTCTCCGAAGCATTGGTGAAGCAAATTTTTGCTAAGGTCGATGAACTTTTTGTCAGTTACAATAAAGCATTTGCGAATCTGATACAATCGCGTTACGCCCACTGGGTCAGAGGAATTCGGAATGAAGAAATAGTTCCCAATTCCCAATTCCACGAAGGCATGCCCTCGAACGAAGTGAAGGGTATTCCACTGCTGGTGACTGATTTTTTAGATGTGCTATTCATGCCTTTTTATGAAGAATATATCCGAACACCAACACAATCCGCGTTTATAATACTCTTCGATGGCATGCGATGGGATGGTTGGAACGCCATTAGGACAAGGATGCTTCAAACATTTGGGGGGAAATTAGCTCTCGAAAAAACTGTGCCTCTGCTCTCAACGCTGCCAACAACGACTGAATTCTCACGCCGCGCGCTTGTGAGTGGATTATTCCCCTCGGACGCAATAACAGGCGACTCTGAGGTTGCTGAAAATTGGCAAAAACTGGTATCCCTTGCTTTCGCAAGACGTCAGATTTATGAGGTACAAGCGATAACTGTTCATGAGCAGAATCTAAATCAACTCGTGCAACTTATCGAGGATTCTGAAGTCAAAGTGAAGGTTATAAATTTTACCCTGTTCGACCATAAACTACATGAATCGAAACAAAATCTCTCGACGCTCTACGAAGAAGTGCTAGTCAATTTTGACGACATCATTCAACCGTGCTTGGAACGCATTCCGTCTAATTCATTGGTCTTTATCCTCTCAGACCATGGACTAATCGAGATTAAGGGGAAAGCTCAACCAATGCCTTTTGAAGATACTGAAGGCGGGAGACGCTACCTTGGTCTGAAGAGTTCTGTGCGACCTTCAGATATGCCCACGAATACGGTCTTCTTCGACGCAGACGATATCAAAATGCCTCGGAACTCAGGAATTGTGCAATACGGTTTTGCAACCTCAAATACGCATCTAACGACAAAAGAGACTTCAACCGCTGAAGGATTCAGCTCTTTCGCCTCATATCTCGGACGCTATGCGCATGGAGGCGTCTCTATGCAAGAGATGATTGTCCCTTGTTCGATCTTTGTGCCAAAAGGCAGAGGACAGTTGGAATTATGGGTAAGAAGGCAATACGGTATGCTGATTTCCCAATAACCGTTTTACCCCTTAGCCCAATTGCCTTTTTACCATTTCCATTCATACGGATGCCACAAATGCTTTTCGGTGATTCCCAATTTTGAGATAATCGGTTCTAACAGTGAAATCTTATTTAGTTCATTAAAAGAGTGAGCCCCGCTGCCAATAAATAGCTTGACCTGATGCTCTAAACACAATTGGTAAAAATCGATTAGATGATTTTGTCCAAAAGAGATAAACTTGGGGCTTAACTCGATGCCAATATCCAAATCTTCGACCATATCCAAAGCAGCAGCCAGCCGTTTGTCATCTATATGGCTCATAACTTCTAGAGAAAAATTGCTCATCTCTTCTTTAGTCACGCCAAACACTCTTGGAAAGAATAGAAAGGGATGTGCAATTACATCGGTCAGAGGACAATTTATCGCGGCTTCGAACATATACAGTTCGTGAATAGCTATCAATCTTGGTTTATTAGCGTCAGGTCTTGACACGCCGGGTATATGATAGTGATTTGGCGCCATAAGTACATAATCAAAAAGAGAGGCAAATTCAATCCCGATAGATGGCATGCGGTATTGCAACATATGCGCTTCGACGCCGAAATGTACCTTGATGGCAGTTTCACATTGACTTATTTTTTTCTTGGCGTCTTCAACTTTTTTAATCCTATATCTGAATCCATAACAGTGGTCAGCGAAACCAATTTCCGTCATACCACGCTCCTCTTGAGCACGGATAATTTGTTCCACCTCCATATTCTCCATAGCGCACTGTGAAATATTGGTATGTATATGATAATCGCACGTGAACATTGGTCTACTCCTTTAACAAGATGCTTTTCTCTTTCACTCTTGAATCCAAGAATCTCTGACAATCAAATTTTCTATTTGTAGTCACCAAAGTATTCGACTTATGATAAAAATCAAAAGAATGATTGCGTAGGTTCAAAGTTCTAAATGATAATAATGATGCCATAGATATTTTATAATTTCAAGGAAAAATATTTTTAGCCATAGTTCCCAGAAATTCCCCATGAGAAGAGAAGCCAATTTCAAAAACCCGTTTTCTCCGAGAAAACGGGTTTTGTGAAAGGTTCCTAATTATCTTGACATATAGCAAATGCTGATGTAACATTAAGCAAATTTTAACATTTGATATCTGAATTGTCAAATGAAAAGGAGTAGAATATGGAACCTATCGATACATTATCAATCTACTATGAACAGCCAGGAACACCTATTTACGTTGGTTCGGATATCTTAGACCAACTAGCGGACAAATTGCAGGAACATGCGCAAACCAACCGCATAGCAGTTGTGACGAATAGTGTTATTCGCGACAATTATGGCGACGCTCTCCAAAATATTCTCGACCGAATACCGGCCGAGTCAATCATATTGCAAGTACCCGATAGTGAAGAAGCAAAATCCTGGGATTGGGTGAGCAATCTCATCGGCGCGATGGAACAACACGGCATGGATAGAAATTCAACAATTATTGCGTTTGGCGGCGGGGTTGTAGGAGATATGGCGGGATTTACCGCATCCGTCTACAAACGCGGAATCTCATTTGTTCAAATACCCACCACTCTGTTGGCTCAAGTTGATAGCAGCATCGGCGGCAAAGTGGCGATTAATCATCCAATGGCGAAGAATCTTATCGGCGCTTTTTATCAACCCCGTCTGATTTATATTGACACCAAGCTGTTGAATACACTGCCACTTGAGGATTTTCGTTCAGGCATTGCTGAGATTATTAAAGCTGGTGTAATCATGGATGCTGATTTTTTTGCGTATCTGGAGAAAAATATAGACGAATTACTCCGACGACAACCGGACATCCTGCGATACGTTGTTGAAAAATCATGCCGATACAAAATAGATGTTGTGAAAAAAGACCCACTCGAAAAATCGGGGTTACGGAAAATTTTAAATTATGGACACACCGTTGGCCACGCTCTGGAAGCCGTATCGAATTTTAAACTTCGCCACGGTGAAGGTGTATCAATAGGAATGGTTGTTGCAATGCAACTTGCGATAGATCTAAGTTTTGCGGATGCTTCATGTGCCGAGAAGCAGTCCAATTTATTGAAGCGAGCTGGATTGCCTACCGAGTTTCCCGATGACGTGAATGTCGATGAACTTATAGACAGGATACGCTTGGATAAAAAAGGAGCCTTCCGATTTGTACTGCCTTCGAAAATCGGCGCGGTAAAATGCGATTATACTGCCGATGGCAAGGTAATATACGACCATAAGTTGTCAATAGAACAGATACGGAGGGCATTAAAAAACGGTGTAGAATCATCTCTTCGAGATGACAGAGATTCCTAAACTGAAATTTTAAGGAGTTACAAATGATAAAACTGACTTTAATAATAGTTTTCGCTTCGATGGCAATGGCAACGACGGCGTATGCAAAGGATGAAAGTTGGAAATTGCCGTTGGACAAGAAAGCTGAGATTTTTGAAAAAAATGTCTTGGAGCGACATTGGATTGACGGGCTGTATCCGTCGTCGGTCGATGTACCGTTGGATGGTTCGCCCGTTGACCAAACTACGCAAGGCTCGTCGAATATCGCCCATTCCATAAACTGGACATCGTACTATCTCGGCGGGCAGTGTTATCGTTATCTGTTCACGAAGGATGAAGCGGTGCGGGAACATTGCAACCAGATCTTTGAAGCATTGTATCGCTGTCAATTGGTCACCGGAGTTCGGGGTTTGCAAGCGCGGGGTTACGCCATTGGACATGGCGATTCTTACGAGGAACGAGGCGGTTCGGAACATTCGAATGACTGGCATCAAGGCGCTGGCAAATATTCCAACTATCGCTGGCGCGGTTCTCCAAGTCACCATAATTATAGCGGCGCTATCTATGCTTTTGGGATGTATTACGATTTGGTAGCCCAAGGCGAATGGAAAGACCGATGCCGCGAGGCGATTGACGCGCTGGTGAGCTATTGGGCGGATGAGGAAGATTTTGTCATCAAAAAACACGATGGCAGCATAAGCGCGCCGATTTTGGGATTCACAGACGGCAAAACTCCCAATACCCGTATCATCATGGCCGCGGCCGGATTGAAGGTGGCACACCATGCGACGGGAAAACAGAAGTTCGCCGACGTCTACGAAAAATTGGTTACGCAGTACAACTTCCGCACATGGCGTGATGAGATTCAAGGGAGCGATAGTTTCGACGACACTGACCATGTATTGCAACATCTCGAAAACCTATTCCGCATCGAAACTGACCCACAACTGCGGGGATTTTACCGCCACGTCGCTGATACGCTCTGGGAGGCGCACAAAAACGATAAACAATCGCTGTTCAACTACATTTACTACGGGCTCGTCCCAGACGCTCCCGGCAAAGAACAGGCGCTCAAAGATGCCTTGTGGACGCTGCAAAGCTATCCCACGAACAAGATATTTCGCCCGCGAATGAACAGCATACGCAAGGACATCGAAATCGTCAACGGACGCGCCAAAGAGCCGCTCCCGATGTACGAATCGCCGTGGGACAACGAATATCAGTGGAAGGGCAATCTATATCAACTCGATGGCTGGCTCAGCCGCATCACTGTCTCGTTGGCAATCCCCACAGAAGATGCGATGGTGATGTACGCCACAGATGGCAGGTATATTTTCAAGACGGTTGACGGCGGGAAGAATTGGCGCGATATCGGCGAAAACTTTCCCGCGCAACCGAAGAAACTCGCCTGCGGAAAGCGAATTCGGATGCTGTATGTGGCGGCGAGCGATGGCTTCTACAAAACCACGACGGCGGGAAAGCGATGGCAGCGTTTGCCGTTGCCGTCGGGTTCAGGGAGTCCCGTAGATATTCACCTCGATAGACAAAATCCCAATGCGCTCTATGCAATCACCGACCAGGGGGTTTATCGCAGCATCGACTACGGCGAAAAATGGATAGGCGAACGATGGGAAAATCTGACTGAAAACTTGCCGCCCGCGAATCAACAGCGGTTTTTCGTCGGATTGGGAGAGCCGACGATGGTGTACGCCGTCCTCGACGATGTTGTGTACAGCAAAACCGCTGATGCAAAGGAGTGGCAGCAGGGCGATGAACCCATTGGCATCAGTAGATATGCGCGGACGTATCCGTGGATTGCAATTGACCCGAATACGCCCACAACGTTGTATGCCGGCATACGTTCGAGCTACGGCAGTCTTCCGGAAAACGCGCTTTCCATTAGCAAAGACGCAGGCAAAACATGGAGCGTCAGTTTGCGAAGAATTTACGAGCGATTCAAAGAAGGAGGGATGGCGGCGTTGATGGAAGGACGGTTTCGCGGCGGAACGATTCATGATTTAGTCGTTGACCCGCGTGATTCAAACATCATCTACGCGGCGGCGGATGACGGCGTGCTGAAAAGCACCGATGGCGGCATTCATTGGGAATCAGCCAACGACGGTTTGGAAATTCCACGCGCTTATACAATATTCGCGCCCATCAACAGCGAAAAAATCTACGTCGGCACACCAGCGGGGCTTTTTGAAAGTAGCAATTCTGGAGAGCATTGGGAAAACTCGAATCTTGTCCTGATTTTTGAAAGCAACAAACGCCGTGAAGTCGGCAGCGCGGACTATCTCGACGCATACTGGCGAGGAAGGTATTTCGGATTCATAACCGATGAACAAGCTAGCGCGGAATTGACAAAATAGATTAATTTGTACGCTCTATTTGTCGTAGAGTGTAGAAACTCAAATTGGTGAATGGAAGAATGGAAGGATGGAAGGGCGCTATCCACCCATCCATCTACATACATTGATAAGTTGAGCGAATAGATTAATTTGTATATACTTCGGAGGTCAACAAAATGGAAAAGACATCGAACAACACGAAATGGATGATATCTATTCTCTCTTTTTCCCTTCTACTTCTCAGTCTTTCTATACCTTCTCAAGCCGAATGGGAACGGGTGTTTGAGTGAGATTCAGATAAACGCGGTAGTGCAACCGCTCTCTCCACTACAGAACTCCGTGCGATTGCCTTTCCAAGTCCGGGAGAAGGATGGGATTAAGACACCTCGGCCGATTCAATGACGTTGCTATGTAAAAAACGGCAAATTCCTTGAGCAAAGCGGAAGACCCAGAGAAGATGCTGAATCAGATTGTGCTTGAAACCATGGCTGGGCTCAAGGATGGCAGTGCGTTTGAGACGTTTGATAGAATGTCTGAAAAAGTTGACCAGATAGAAGCGGCGGCTTTGAAGTCGAAAATCAGTGGAACATCAGAGTCGTAGCTCATCTGGTAATTGAAGCGACAATTTTTCCCTTCACCTTTTCCCACGCTTTACGCATTCAAACAAGCGCTGAAGAACATACTATCTGAGATGTCTCATATTCAACCCACCGAGACTGAATATCAAACTCTTTAAGGTTGTATTGAAAGTAAATTCGCTTTAACTCGCCTAAAAGAGAATAGCCTGTCACTCCATTGTTGCGTAGCAGATTAAGTTCCTTCGTCACCGCTACTGGAAATGCTCTTCTAAAAACCCCTTCCAGCAACGTAATGTCAGCGCGCGCATCATCGTCCTTTGTTGCATTGAACAGTGTCCGCAGTTCCCGCAGCACATACCGCTGTCCCCGTGTGAGCGAGGTGGTGTGGTCGCGTTGCGCTATTCTATGCTTCACCTCTTCATCAAACTTAGTTTTGGCGCGCATTAGCGCAGAGTTATAGCCAGGGGGCAAAGGTTGTGCTGGTTCGTCAGGACTACATTGGATAGCCCGAAACGTTTCAGAAAGTTCGCTTGAGACAACATTCCCCTCGGTATCTAATAACAGCAATTGTTGATAACGTCCAGCCCTAAAAAAAGCGAATATACCTTTGGATGCCGATTTTTTCCCAGTGCGAATCCCATCTCGCAAATTAGCAATTCGCTCAAATTCATCTGGATTCTCTTGTCGCATCTGCCGTAGAAATTCTTCAGCCTCGTTCAAATCCATTGGCTCTTCTTCGTCCTCCTCAAACAAACTCAGTTGCTCACCCTTTCGCTCGTAGATGGCGTACATAGCTTCTTCGTTGAGTTGTTCGGTCGGGTCTAAAATAGCGGCGTCTTCGCCTATGGTTTCATGAATCTCGTTAATTCGGCGCCGCAATTTCTCACGCAAGCCCAGCTCTCTCTCAATGCCCGTCTCTGGTAAGAAGTTGAAGGCGAATATGCGGTCGTGTTCGCTCCCGATTCGGTCAATCCGCCCGAACCGCTGAATCAAACGCACCGGGTTCCAGTGTAGGTCATAATTGATGATTTTATCACAGTCTTGTAAGTTAAGCCCTTCTGATAACACGTCGGTTGCGACGACGGTAGAAAGTTCCGTCTCCCCGCTATGGAAGCGAAACCATGGGTTGGCTTTGGGAGCGAAACGCCCAACGAGACGTTCGCGGCTCTTGTCGCCGCTGTAGATTACGTCAATATCATCGCGGAGGCCATTTGGATTCAGATTGTCGTACAAATACTGCGCAGTGTCGGCGTATTGGGTGAAGATAAGTCGTTTGCCCCCCGGTAGCGGCGGGCTCTGTCCCGCCATCTCGTTCAGCAGTTTTTTAAGCGTTTGCAATTTGTCATCTTTATCGGGGGTGATGGGCGCCACGAGCTGAAGCATCTCCGAAAGTAAGCGGATGTCCTGGGAAATGTGTTCTTTAAGTAGGTCTATGCGGAAATCTGCAATGTTGTATCTGCCGCTTACCTGGCGCAGAGCGTCGAACAATTCAGACTCCTCCATCTGGTCAGATTCATAAAGCAACCTCTGCGCTTCTTCACCGGCTGGTACGATGTCCTCTGAAAGTGCCGTAAGAACATCGCTGTGAATCCGCAACAACCTCTTTAGCGTTTCACGGAAGGCATGGACGCTGGATTCAAAACGCTTGAACAGCATCACCCGCATCAGTCCGCGGAGATTAGCCCCGGCTTGATGCAATTCGGTGTAAGGCGATTGCTTCTGCTTCTGTGAAATAACATAATGCCACAATCCATATCGGGCGTAAGTCAGTTCATCAGGCAGAGGCGATGTTTGATAGAAGCGGGGATGCCCAAGATAACCGCGTAGTTTTTGATAAAGCCCTTGATATGTGTCTTCGATGCTGTAGGTGATAGTAGACAGTTCACGCTTTGGGAAGAACTGATGCTTGCCCCCTACGATGATATAAGCGCGTCTTTTGCCTGAAAAATATTCTCGAAAACGAGACGGGTCTACGGGTTGGTGAGTTTCGGCGTCAAAACCGTACCAGCGCAATATGTGATTACGGGTGCGGCGGATTAAAAGATGTACCAGCACATCAGGCAACCGTTTCTCTTTCTGTTCTATTCCGCGAAAGAATTCCCGCAGGTTTGGCGGAGAGATAGGCAAATCTGTTCGGTCATCAGGATGGAACAGTTTGATTTGGTTGTAAACATCCCACACGCTCTTGTTGCGAGGCGTCGCGGTCAAAAACAGACAGCGGCGTCCCGTCGTCAAAAATCCTTGCAGCAAACGGTAACGTTGAGTGTCGGAATGGCGGAAGTTATGGCTTTCGTCAACCAACACGAAGTCTCGGTCGCGGTATTTCACGTTATCGAGTAGAAAGTTAATGCCGTCATCCGATTCACGCAGCAGTCCCATACTTAGCACACGGGCATTGAGTTGATAAACTTCGTTGTAGCGCTCCCACATCTCCACTAATCCAGCGGGGCAGATAATCAAAGGGCGAGCGTGTTCAGTTCGTTCAAAATGCTTGACGACAGCCGCGCCGATGTAACTCTTGCCTAAACCAACAACATCGGCGGCAAAGCAACCACCCCAATCTTTTATCATCTGCACCGCTTGCCGAACAGCTACCTTTTGAAAATCCGCCAAATCTCTTGTGATGGCGTCGTCCCAGAGAATTTCCCGCCGTTCCTCATCCTCTAATCTGTCTTTCACCAACTCATAGAGCGTTTTCATGTAGATGTCATAAGGACTTACCGTTTGTAACGCCCACGATTGTTTCAGTTCCTGCATCAACGCCGCGTCGAAAGGAAGCGCCTCGTCCCAGAGTTCTTCAAACCACCGCGCCAACTCAGCATGATTTTGATTTCCGTGTACCACTACATTTAATTCGGTGTTATGAGAGATGCCAGATAACGTCAGGTTTGAAGAACCAACGATGGCGATGCCTTCTTCTTCACGGGGGATAGGATTGCCGCTTGAGTCATAGACATCTCCGTAATCAAAAATATAGGCTTTTGCGTGCAGACGCCCTTTCGTATAAACGCGCACCTTTAACCGTTTCTCCTCAATGAGCCTCAAAACTGTCCGCACCGTCGCTTCATCCTCATCAGTTTGGTCCATCAGGCTCATAGCATCTCGCAAATTCTCAGCAGTCTCTTGAGCGACTTGCTGCGTCACCACCCTTTTTTGATAAAGCCAATCTTCCGCAGCATCCTGAAGCAAATCAAGCCGTTTGTAACCTTCCGCCAAAGTCTCCAGCGTCTCGCGGTTAGTAGTGTTGCCGATTAGCAGACGGATTTCCGTAAGCTTCTCCAACTGCTCTCGGATTGGCTTCAAGCCCGAAAGGAACAGATACCCAACTGCAAAATGGGCTCGCTCGGTAGACGACAAGATGAGCCAGATGTGTTCTAAAAGTTGTTCTTTGCGATTGTCGATGATGTCGTGTGGCATCAAATCCCTCCGCGTGTGATTTTTACTCCAATTACAAGATGATAAATTTCCACCATTACTTACTCATTTGTAGCTTGACCTGTGCTATCATGTCTTCCTCTTTTGCAACATTTTTAGGAAGTTTAATTTCGATGTAAATGTCACGGCTTTGAGTGAAATACTCAAGCGCCTTAGAAAAATCTTTTTGACACATTGCAGCCCAACCCATGTTATGAAGTGTAAGAGCCAACCCTGTTCTATCTCCTATTTCTCTTTTAAGTTCTATGCTTTTT
>DTYX01000436.1 GCA_012961655.1 Candidatus Poribacteria bacterium | reverse complement strand
GTTTCCAAAATCTTAATACACTTTTGAAATTGGTGTTTCTGCAAATTCGTAAGTCGTCTAAGGGGGATTCTATTTCAGACCAAAGCTATAACTACTTTCTTACTTAATATTAAAACCACCTTGTATAATCTCAACTCAACAGCGTTACAATATCTTTATCCTCAAGAACATGCCGCTGACCAACCTTCTGTCTTGGGAACTTTGCTGATGAACCCTCAATCTTTGCAGATTTGACTTGAGTTGCCAGGTCTTTGTGAATACTGCGAGCTAAATCCTCAACAGTGGAGCCAATTGGCAACACAATTGGTCGGTCTTCAGCATCTTTGTGCAAGGGACTTTTCGGGTAAATGCGAATTAGTCCGGTCAGCTCTCGCAGTGCATTCTCCAATTGCTCGATGTTAATACGCTTTTCCGCTGAGATAGCTAAAATGGTAAATTGTGGAAATCGCTTTTGAATGTCCGCGAAGCTTTCCCGCGCGCCAGGACAATCAAATTTCGTGCATACTAACAACGATGGCGGTTCAATATTCGCTTTTTGCAATTCACTTAAGATAGTATCGAGTTCATCGGGAGGCATTGTCAAATCGTGTAAAAGAATGATGGCATCAGCGCTTTTAGCGACCCCCAGCAATGCTTTGCCACCGCCTCTATCTTCGGCGGCGCCTTTGATGATACCGGGAATTTCCACTAATTGAATTGTGATTCCCCCGCAGTCAAACAACGCGGGTATCGGACGCAAAGTCGTGAAAGCGTAGTCCGCCACGCGAATCTGGATGTTGGATAAGGCCTTCAACAGAGAGGACTTGCCGCTATTCGGCGCGCCGACCAATACAATTTGAAAATCACCTTCTTTCTTGACGGCAAAATCTCTGTGATGTTGAATTTTACTTCGGCTGCGAGTTTTTTCAATCTCTCCATTCACCCATTTACGTATTTGTCCATACGGACCACTACGATAGTTCGGTAAATCATTCAAAATCTTTTTAAGCTCGTCTATCCGCGCCTTACCTTCTTTCCCTTTTAACCGCTTTTTAATCTTCTGTTCCATGACACGATGTGGCATCGGCATTGTCTCCTCACCTCCTTGTTCAGAGAACGGATGCCTCAACTTGAGGACGAGTTTACCCCGTGAGATAGGTTCCAACTTTCCGAATTCTCTATCTATAAAACCCAAAATGGGGAATTTCTACCAATCTTCGACGATGCTATCTTTTTATCGCCGCCCAAGTTGTGGTGAGCTTGCCGCTTGCTGCCACCGCGAAGACAACCGGTACATCCGGTGGAAAAGCTCCATCAGTGGTGTATGCAACATAATCCCAATATGAATCGGCGCCTGCCGTGCCGGTGCCATCGCCGAGTGTGACTGTCGGCTCTTTCACTTCTCCTGCTTCACCTTTACCTTCCCAAAGTGGTTTCTTTTCATCGTCAAGGTATACTTTGAAATCGGCGCCATCTTTTGTCAACCGAATTATGTGGTATGTTGTCATATCTATATCTTGAGGACAAGGACGCCAACCACCACATCCGGCGGCGTAGACCTGGAGTTGTTTATCCTCACAAAGGACGTATGCTACGGACTTTGGGTCATGTAAACCAAAATATGCAGCCCAACCAGTTTGACCAACAATCTGGACTACCTTGAGTTTTACCTCAATTGTCGCTTTCGATAGATTGGCAGGATAGCGCGCCATACGGAATGGAGCTCCATTATCTTTAGTTGTGTTAGTATGTAAAACGCCATCCTCTATTGTCATATTCTCCTCACTACCTTCTGCAATTTCCCAAACATCATCACCAAGTTTCGCATCATTGGGTAGCACATCCGCCTCATACACAACCCATTTCATCCCCATAGCTGTAGAGGAACATACGAAAAACGCTAGAAGTGCTGCTACTCTCATGGTAATTCCCTTTTCCAATCCTCCTTACCCTGGAGAATAATTATAGCTGAAGTTCTTGACCTACATCTGATACCATGGTTCCTAATACGGTGAAGTACAGCTACTCTTTCCCTTTTCCCCGCGTTCCTTCCTTTCCATCCTTTCCAAATAACTCTGCGTGCGAATTATCAAAGGATATGTGATAGCACACTTATTCTTCGACTCGCTTCAATTTGAACATCAAATACTGTGGGCTTTGAGATAATACCACTTTTAGTCCCTCATCGCCCCAGGACATGTTAAACAAAACTCCATTTAATTTTTAGAACTTACTTATATCCTATACTTCTGCGATGCAATCATTTACCATACTTCACTCGTCCCCAAGTAGTAGCAAGTTTGACGGAAGGCGAGACAGCGGCTCCTCCGAGTACTTCAGTAAGCCCTAATTTCATGATGTCTACCACATCATCCACAGTCAACGCCACATTGAAGATACCAATTTCATCAAGTGCGCCTGTTATACCGCCACCGATGGTAACAGGTTGAACATCTGTAACATCTCCAATATCCGCAATATCAACGCTTTTTTCGTCCTCACCATCTAAGTAAGTTATCAGCTTCTTCTTGTCTCGATTGACAATCATCGCGGTATGTCGCCATTCTCCATTTCCACCATTGGCATAGGTTGTCTTTTTATGGTGTCCTGCTTTGTCATCGAGGCTCCAATGAATCTGGACGCCTTGTGTTTGCAGTTCCCATCCCAAGTTGCCGGAGCCCCAGGGACTTGGGGTTCTTTCTCTTACCAAGCGGCTCCAATTCGGTGAAGCCTTGAAGTTAAACCATACGACCACACTGAAGCTTTCTTGTCCGAAATTCAGACTATCGGAATCGGGAACCTCGATTTTCTGACCTGAACCAGCAAATTCAACCGCCTTATCGAACTTGCCATCAATCCATTTAGGCGGATTTCTGACTATGCCGTCATTTCCTTTTCCAGAGATATCTTCAACCGTATCCACCTTTGCCTTGTCAAACAGCCAGATGCCAACAGCCGTTTCGGGGTCTACTCTGGCTTCGACGAAATATGTGAAAGGCAGACCAATGATAATACTCATGCAAACGATGATTAGTCTTGGTTCTATAATTTTCATACTGATTGCCTCTCTTTCCTTTGCAATTTTTAGTATGCCCAAATAACGAAATCCCGATAAGATTCCAAAGAATTTCATCGGGATATTTGTAAGGTAAAAGTCGAAGAGGAAAGAAAAAATTATTTTATCTTTTAATTTTTCCCCATGTTGTGGAGAGCTTACCTGAAGGAGAAACAGGATTCATGTTCTCCAATCCGTAAGAGATGATATTGTTTATCTCTTCTTCAGTCAGAGCTAGGTCAAAAACCGCGACTTCGTCAATCATACCATTCCACCAATTGGTCGGGGTTGGGTGACATCCGATACACGTATCCATTGAACCGCTGGCAACCGCGGTGGACTTGGACCCCACCAACTTACCGTTTAAATAAAGATTTAAGGTCTTGCCATCATAGCTACCGGCCAAATGATACCAGACATTATCTTTCAGTGGGCTTGAAGGTATCGCGCCCCAAGATGCCCCATCATACCAATGCCAGATAGCCTCACCAGCGTGCCAGTTGCCTCTTTCGTCGCCTCTAAAAAGCTTGGCCGAATTTGCCGTCAACCCACTTGGGCTTGCCGATGAAATCCCCATCATGACCGTTGCCAGAGGAATCCTTAGCGAGCTTACCG
>DTYX01000435.1 GCA_012961655.1 Candidatus Poribacteria bacterium | reverse complement strand
TCGGGCAGAAGCGGCAATTCATGGATTCCACGCTCCCGTCCCTGGACCATCTTTTCCTGGATATTTCTCACCCTTGGAATTGTCTTGGGGGGCAAATGGGCTTATGTGGAACTTGGTTGGGGTGGATATTGGGCTTGGGACCCAATCGAAAATGCTTCGCTATTTCCCTGGCTTACTGCTACAGCATTTTTGCATGCCGTGATGATTCAGGAAAGACGCAATATGCTGAAAATTTGGAATATTGCATTGATTACGCTGACCTTCGAGCTATGTCTGTTTGGAACGTTCCTGACTCGAAGTGGTATCTTGTCTTCTGTCCACGCATTCGCAGCTTCAAAAAGTCCCTTCGTTTTTCTCGGTTTCATTTTTATCTCTTCAGTGGCAATTGTTGGATTTGCGATTCTTCGGAAAGAACAATTGCAGAGCGCGAATAGATTTGACGCTCTACTTTCCCGAGAAAGTTCCTTCTTGATAAATAGTCTGCTGCTACTAGGGTTGACTTTTGCGACCTGGTGGGGCACGATGTATCCGATAATCTCGGAAATTTTTATCGGTAAAAAGATTACCGTGGGCGAACCATTCTTTAATTTAATCAACAGACCCATTGGATTGCTACTTCTGATTCTCACCGGTATCTGTCCGCTTATCTCGTGGAGGAAAGCGACGGCGAGAAATTTCACGAGGAATTTTGTTACACCACTTGCCGTGGCATTCTTAGGAACGATAACTTCTTACCTATTCTATCGAAATCTCGGAATATATTCTCTGTTTTGCATTTTTGCCTCAGTTTTCGTCGTGGTAACTATTTTGATGGAGTTATTTCGTGGTACGCGCGCGCGTGTGAGACGGGAAAGATCAAATCCTTTCTCTGCGTTTTGGCGACTCGTCTGGCGCAATAAACGCAGATATGGCGGGTATATTGTGCATATTGGCATCGTGCTAGTGTTCATTGGCATCATGGGTTCTACGGGATACAAGACGAAGACACAACAAAGTCTCGCTCAAGGAGAATCTTTTCGGATTGGGCGCTACGATGTTATGTATATCGAACGTTTCAGTGAGCCGAAGCGGAATGTGCATCTTGAAGGCGTGAGGTTGAATGTAACGAACGCCGGGAAAAATGTAGCGACTTTAACGCCCGCTTTGGCTTTCTATCAACAGAAGAATCAGCAAACGACTTCTGAATTGGGTATACATTCGACCTTCCTCCGAGACCTATACGCTTCACTGAGTGAGATAGAAAGCGACGGACGTGTCGCATTGACTTTTTACATCACACCGCTAGTGGGATTCATCTGGTTGGGATGTTGGATAATGATTGCTGGAGCCATTATCGCTGTATTAGAACTTTTTCAAAACTTTATTTTCAGGAGACCTAAGTAAATGGCATCTGCACTTTTATTTTTATTACTTGCGCTTTCCATTCTTGCTTACATTAGTTATCCATTGCTGCGGAAATCTCAGGGGCAGTTGGAAGATGTATCCGATGCTGGTGAAATTGAGTTAGCTGAAGAGCGTGACCGAGTCTATAGCGCGCTTGAAGATTTGGAACTTGAATATGAATGTGGCAAAGTATCAGACGAGGACTATCAAAAACTACGTCAGGAACTGCTTGCAGCAGTTGAATTGGATGCAGCAACTGCGGAAACAGCAGCGCCCAAACAACCATTAAAAGATAGCGTCGAAGCAGAAATAGCGAGATATAAAGTCCGAAGACGCAATAGCCGCTGATTCTCAGGCATCGCTGATACCAGCGCGGGCTGATTTAGCGGCTATATTACCTTAAAAAACTGGAGATTATAAAGATGTTGTTAAAAAAAAGAATATTTGCGCCGTTATTTATCATCATCGGAATGATGTTCCTTGAATGTATCGTTTCTTATGCAATGCCGGAGAATCAGGTGAAACAAGCGACCGGAAGCATTAAGGGAAGCGTCAAAAATCTTACGATTAACCAAGTTGTCCCCAATCAAGAAGTATCTCTGTATGTTTATCAAAACCGAAGCGAAGTTGATAAAAAAAGTGTAGTAAGCGATGAGACAGGCTCCTTTACATTCTCCGGATTGGAGATAGACCCCACGATATCCTATAGTCTTACAGCTTTATATCAAAATGTGGAATATTCTACTAAGCTGATAAATCTTGGGACAGAGGCTGAACAAACCATCGAACTCAACGTCTTTGATGTTTCAGACGATGATTCTAAAATTCAGGCGGCAGCTTATCATCTCATCCTTGAACCGATGGACGATGGGCTTTATGTGACTGAATATATTATCATGGCAAACTCAGGAAACACCAGTTTTTTAACGTCTCTGGACTCGAAAAATGAGGTTGGCTTTAGCCTTCAACTACCGAAAGGATATCGTAATATCAACTTCCAACAAGGTTTTATGGAATGTTGTGTCTCCGTCGAGGGAAATACGCTTTTATACAGCCATGCTACGCAGCCTGGGATGACGACATTTATCTTTAGCTACCAGATGCCGCCACAGAAAAAAATTGACCTCTCGCGTCAGTTATCCTTCAACACAGGTAAGCTGTTTGCCCTAGTATCAGGAGCGCAATTTACTTTGACCTCAACGGTGTTGGAAAACACCAATGAACAAGCCAAAATGCAAAACAAAACCTATGCGAAGTACATAGCGAGCGGTCTTAGTAAGGGACAGATAGTGGACCTCCAGCTTGAGTTGCCATACAGCAGAAGATTCAATCCGATATGGTTTGTGGCGATAATCGTTGTAGTAGGATTGTCCGCCGTTTTAATAATCAGAAATGTAACAGGTCGTAAGCAGCATGTATCGGAACCTGAAGAGACTACCCCACAAGCCGCACAACAAAAGCCCTCGCCTCAAATACAACATCCTCTTTTTCAAAACGTAAATGAGGAAGATTTAGAAAGTTTGAAAACGGGATATTTGGAACTAATCAGCAGATTGGATGAGATGTATGAAGCCGGTGAGATTTCAGAATCCGCTCATCATCTTCTCAGAGAGGAACAGAAAGCAAGATTGGGTGAAGTTATGGCTCAACTAGGACAAATATCACAGCGTTGATGAAATCTATATATCAAAGCCAAAACTCACGTTAATGTGAATTCTAAATCTTCAGCTCAGACAGAAATTCCCCATGAGAAGAGAAGCCAATTTCAAAAACCCGTTTTCTTCGAGAAAACGGGTTTTGTGATAGGAAATTTTCTTTACATTAGGATGATAAAGGGGATTTTTTTATAGCGTCCCGATTCTTATAAAATATGAGATTAAAAGGAGGAATAAAGATGAGACTATCTTTGGTCATTTCAGCAATGATAGCAGTAATACTTGTGCTTGTTGCGAGTAGCTTTGCCGCTTTAGATCTCAACCGTCTACTGCTATACTGGCCTTGCGATGATGGCAAGGGTTAACTATGAAGGATGAATCTGGAAATGGATGGGATGCTGATCTTATAGGTGGTAAGTCAGCATGGGTGGATGGCAAGTATGAAGGCGCTATAAATTTAAAACTAGCGATTGGTTAAGTTGAGGGAGATATCATCTCCTCGATAGGAAAGACCGGGGAAATTACCCTGATGTGCTGGTTCAGGATGGACTTTTATTTTTTCCTTGACAATTTTCCTCCTTTGCGGTAAAATTAATCCACTTAATTTTTTCCAAGACACGGTGACCTTAAATGGTACGGT
>DTYX01000434.1 GCA_012961655.1 Candidatus Poribacteria bacterium | reverse complement strand
TATGGGCAATTCATCTCCACGCCTTACGGCGGGAGCTTTCTTGTGATTACCTTGTAAAAGGAGAGGAAGAAACTGAATATTTCTGCCATTCCTTCCTTTCCATCCATTCCCCGCGTTCCCTCCGTGATAGTTTTATGTTTTACCTTTATGGGGAATTGATATTACATAGGCAATTCCACCACTGCTTTAAGCCGCGACGATTATCTCTAACGTCGCACGACCGTCGTAACCCGTTATTGGAGGCTGCCTGCCGGCAAGGACAGCTTCGGCGAATTCCTCGATGAACCTGATTCTGGAATCGTAAGCTTCTTCTAATTTAAGGGTGTTCCATTCATTCGTTTTCAAACCCTCTACGGATTTTGTCGTGTACACTCGAAGCGGATTGCTACAGACAATTTGTCCCTCTGTGCCGTAGATTCTATCGCCAAAGCCTTCTCCGCCTACTGCGCATGAACTGCCGTCGATACTACCGATGGCGCCGTTGTTATAACGAATAACGACGTTCAGCATATCCTCGACTTCGACTGGCGTTGCGAAAGTATCGTATTCCGAATAGACGCGCACCGCCTCAAGGTCGGTGATATAGCGCATTAGCGACGCCTATCTCCCCGCACCCTATCATTCCAACTTTTAGCATCTTTATTGTACCTCCGAATACTTGTAGGTCGAAATTCATATTTCGACTCGGTTTCTATGTATTTATGTCTGCGCATCGAGGATACACTGCGAAAGCAACGTAATCCCCTCCCGAATATCATCCACCGGCAACGAACCATACGCCAAACGAATCGCCTTCAGCGGTTCACTGCGGGCGTGAAACGCCTGACCGTTGCTGTAGGCGATGTTATGCTCGCCCGCGAGTTGTTGAAGTTTTTTCATATCAGTCGTCTCTGGAAGTTTGACCCAGATGAATAAACCGCCGCGAGGACGTGTCCAGGTGGCAATTCCGTCTAAATACTTTTTAAATGTCTCGATTACAGCATCTCGTTTGGCTTTGAGGATTGCATTGGTCTTGTTGACGTGATTCCACAGATTATGCTTGAAATATTCTGCGACGATGAAACCCGATAGCGCACTGGTGCCGGCGTCCCATCTGTTATCGAGAATCGTCCCGAGAAATCGGTCGGGAGCGCAGAAGTAGCCCAATCTTATGCCAGGGCCCAAAATCTTGGAAAATGTCGCTACGAAGATAACTGAGTCGGAATCATCCAACACACAGATAGCCGGTGGAGTGACTTTGGGTTCAAAGTCGATATCGCCATAGCAGTCGTCTTCGACAATCATTACCTCATATTCCCTGGCTAATTCAATCATCCGCTTTCGGCGCGGCAAGGCGAGAATAGCTCCCGTGGGATTCTGATGGTTGGAGGTTGTATAAATCAGCTTCGGTTTGATATTCTTGCTTGCCAGGTTCTCCAGAGATGCCTCCAAAGCATCCATATCCATTCCATCGATTTCATCAAGCTCGACACCTATGATGTTCGCTTTCAGATGTCGAAACAGCCCCAATGTGCCGGAATAGCATAACTCTTCAGTGATGACCGTATCGCCGGGTTGAATAAATGTCCTCATCACTAATGAGAGAGCCTGCATCGAACCCGATGTAATGGCGATATTATCGACCGGAAGCGGCACGCCTTCACGATGTTCAAATCGGCTTGATGCGACTTCTCGCAGACCGATGTAACCTTTGTCCCCAGGATACTGGGTCAGTTCTGGCCCTCGTTCGTTTAAAATATCCGCTGCAGCGTCGATGAGTCCTTGTACTGGAAATGATTCAGGGTCAGGACGCCCGCCGGTAAAATGAAATTGTTTCATGTTATCCTCCTGAAATATGGTAGAATTTAAAATATAGAGTTACTGAGAGAAACCGAGTTTTTCGGAGAAACTCGGTTTCTTTTTCAACCTCCTGCTTGCGGCCTGTCCTCCAATGGCTCTATTGAAAACTTAAATCCGCTTTTCTGCGCCGGAGCCATTAATAGACCACACAACGCTATATATGCGAATCTCTGTTTGAAGAACATCTGAGTTTCCCTTAGGCGCAAATGCAAGAGGTATAATGTAAACAAGTTTTTGATAATTCGACATAAGGCTTGAATCTCCCTGAGGACGGGTTTACTGTCTCTGGAGTCCGAGCCATCGGGAGCGCAAGCCACGTGTAATATTTACGTATTACGCATTACGTTTTACGTACTATAACCCCTTTACCATCTTGCCATTTCCACTCCTCTTTCGGTTGAATGAGAAGTGGGTCAGGTTTCCGTAATTATTCTAGTTTGCGTCTGCTTTTCAACTTGCCCCAACCGTTGTTGCACTCCCTCCAAAGTCG
>DTYX01000433.1 GCA_012961655.1 Candidatus Poribacteria bacterium | reverse complement strand
GATTTCTTTGCCATCAAGCCGATAAATCCGGTCGGAATTATTGTACACATACAATACGTGCGCTTTTTTGTCGTAAAAGGCAAACTGATATATCTCCGTTTCTGTTCCGTTCAATAACGCTTCCCTGTTCAAATCCGATAGCAAAAACTCATATTCTGGCTCCTTCTGGTTTATCTCGTACCACTGGTTGATTTTTGCCCCTAAGACATCATCGCCTATTGGATACAGCCTCTTGTCGTTTTCATCAAACCAGAATGTTTGATTCTCAAGCGTTTTGTAGAAGCGCCCGCGCTCTTTCATATCATCGGTCACAAGGTCGCCAATGGTATGCTTAATTTCGTGGGCCTTCTTAAATTCTTGCTTGCGAATATCATCTATCTGGACTTTTATAAATTCCTCTTTTTCTAACGTTGCAAAAGCTTCTTTCATCCGCTTCTGCTTGGCTTCCTTTCGGTGGTCAATGGTGATAGATTTCAGCGCAGAGTAAAATGTGCGTTTCCCCTTTATCAACCCCGCCTTTTGTATCCTTTCACAGTATCGCTCTAATTGCAATTTATCCAGATTAATCATTGCCCCCATGATGGCTTTCAACTCTCTGTGCTGTGCTTTTTCATCTCCTTTTTTTTGGGCGATTTCGTCAATCCGATATTCGATAAAGTCTTTCGAAGCATCCATCAACGACTTTAGTTTGTAAACCCTCGCCTCGCGAAAATCTTTGGGGATATTGAGGAAGTCTGCTAAATCTATCTTATCGAGGTATTCAGGTTTGGGCAATCTAACAATCCGAACATCCCTGCCCTCAGAAAATAGCTTTTGCGCCGTATCTTTTGCACCTTTTAGCCCCGCTTTACTTTCCTCTTCGTCATTGACAAGATAAACAGTTTCCCACTGCTTTGTCAGTTCAATGAGGCGGTCAATATCATGCTGTGCGAACTTGGTCGTTACAGGCGAGATAATCCCAAGGGAAAGACGAGGGGATATCTCTTGTTTCCCCATCAATCCATCTACAATTCCCTCCGTGATTATCCCTGACCTATACTTCCTTACGCAGTCAGCGTTCCAGATGACATTTTCAATGGTATCCGAAACGTAGGGATGTAAATCTTTGCGCGTCAGGTGTTTCTTGTACTTCCCTTTGTTCCAGTCAGGCAGTTGCGCAATGTCATCTTCGTCATCGGTGTCTAAACGACCAATGGAATAGACAATTTCCCCGTGATGCCAGTATGGGAACAGATACCTTCGTTGATACGCGTCGCAAATGGAGCCGTTGACAATACAAAACATACCGGAGAGTAGCAGTTGTTTGGCTTGATGTTTCCCCTTCAAGTGTTCGTATAAATTGTTACCTTCAGGTGCGTATCCTAAAAGTTCCCTGTCGATGGTTTCATCCGTCACCCCGCGTTGATGAAAATATGCTCGTCGCTCATCTGGCATGGTGTCATGGTAGAACTTGAACGCATCATAGAGCATTTCGCTGACGATGTCCTTTTCGCTTTTACGCTGCTCATACTCCTTCTTTTGTTTTTCTGACCACTCTGGCATGGAGAGGTTGTATTTTTCGCCAAGAAATTTAATTGCTTCCGATGGTGAGCATCCCTCTCTTGCCATGATGTAATCAATAGCGGTGCCGCCGCGTCCACAGTTAAAACAGTAAAAAGATTGTTGGTCGGGATACACTTTCAGACTTGTACCGCTTTTGGAAGTATGGATGGAATGAGTGCCTTGCAAGCGGTCGCCATCAGGGGTCAATTCGCAATCCTCAGAAATGAGGTGGACTATATCGATCTGATCTAATATGTTTTGAGCAAAATCACTCCTTGTCTCTCTATTCTCTCCCATAATTTTTGCCTCCGTATATTGACAAAATGGTGTGTAATATGTTATCCTTTAGTTTGATAAATTATCTTCCAAATCTAAAAGGGTGGCAAGGTCGCTGCCAAAATAAAAGGTTGAAAATCCCGTGAAATGGGGCTGTAGTTGCAAGTCAATTAAAATCAATACTCAGATAGTGGTGGAGACGGAAAAAAACCGACTGCTGTCTTGGTTAAAATTACAAAAACAACTATTATGGACCTACCAAATCTTTGGTCTCGGTAGTATTCTGCTTTAAAATATGAACATACCCTTCATTCAGCGACTTGGGGAATAAGTGCTGGATTGGTATAAGATGAATACTCAAACTCCCGTGCTGAGTATATATTGATTTGCTATTGCAGGTCCCTAGATAGCTTCCTTTCATGAATAGCACGCGCCTTGCCAATACCCTACTATTACGTTGTATGTCTAACCGTTCCTTCCTTTCTTTTCTTCATGCGTTCGAGTTCAGCTACTCTTTCAGCCAGTTCGGTAAGACTCCGATTTAGCATCTCATAGCGTTCATCAATAATTGGTTCCGACAACTCGAATGCGGGCATAACGGGTTCACTTCTGAGGCTTTGATGAATGCCCATCTCTTCAGAAGAGGGCGACTTTACCCACTCTTTTAGCAACTTGCGTACTACTTCAGAAATATACAAACTTTCCTCGTTGGCTTTTTGTCTCGCCGCTTCAGCGAGTTCTGTTGTTAATTTTACTGTAATGACATTGTCGAATTTTGTTCGTTTTGCCACATTTATTCCCCCCTTGCCCTTAAGAGTATATGATAAATATATTTTTTTGTCAAGTAAAAAAAATACTATCCTATTCTCTTCTGCCTGTTTCGTTGCGAAGGATAGGAAAGGTAACAAAATCATGAATAATCCCATGCGGGATGATGCATGAAACGTGATGCGTGATGCGTGAAACGTGAATTCCTGTTTATCACTCTTCACGTTTCACTCTTCAATTCGTAATTCGTAACTCGTAACTCGTAACTCAAAATTGGGTGTTTTATCATAGTGGTTGTAATCTCGCATAACGGTTCGGTTGCCTCTCCCGCCAAAGGCGCTTTCAAATTGGCAAGCTGATTCAGCAGAGCGGAGGTTTGTTCTCTAATTGCGTTCGGCAAAAACGGCGCATCGCGAACAAATTGGAACAAAATCCGTTCTCGTTGCAAAACTTCCCCCTTTGAAAAACGGGGCAAGGGGGATTTTACATCATCTGCTCGTTCCAGTGGGTCGATTGTAGGGGCTTGTTGTGGGCGGAATTTTAAAAGTCGAGCTTTCACGGCTTCGGGAATGGACACAGCTATCCAAGACGGCTCTTCGCCACGCCACAAACGCTCAAAGCGATTGACTACCTCATTGAGGAAAGGAAAACTGGCATCCCATGAACGATAAACCATAAATTGTTCATAGTTATGAATCCAACCCGTCGCCGATTCATTCACGCTGCCGCTGAACGCGATTTGGTCAAAGAATACGTCGGTAAAGACGCCTTCTTTGGGATGGTAGTAGTCCGCAGCGACGGAAGCAGGCAACGGCGCGCCATCATGTCCTCTGGGCAGCACTACTTTAATTTCGAGTGTCCCCTCGGCGACCATCCACGCTAATACCTCCAGCCTACGCCTCAAAAGTGCATCCTCAGGGTCCGAAATAGCGTCTAACAACCGCGCAGATAGACATTCCCTTAATTCATCTCCTTTTCGGATGGCTTCTACATCCTCTTCGGAAAGCTGCGCCCCGACGAGCAGTCGCATCGTCCCGCCATTCTGAATCAGCCGCGCTACACCTGCCGCCGCCACTGCCAACGCCGTACTGCTGAAAAAGCCAGCGCTCCGGTCATAGCGAACGCTTCGGGAAAGGGCTGGGATATAGAAGTCATGAAGTCTGTCGTCTGACGGTCCGTAAGAGATTTTGAAGTTGTAGTTTCTAAGATGACTTTTACTCATGCT
>DTYX01000432.1 GCA_012961655.1 Candidatus Poribacteria bacterium | reverse complement strand
ATTCCTGAATTGCTATCGCCCTTTGCAATTAATCCGGGAAGCGACATAGACATTTTCTTCAATATTATAGATAGCCTCCTCTATCATGGTCAGATACAAACTTTAATCGATGTCATGGGGCAAGCGTGGGAAAGAGTTATGGATTCGGATGATATAACGCCGTGGGGAATAAACGAGTTTGGCGGTAAGCTGATATCGCTGATTTTCTTCAGTTACCTGGAAACAGCGGAAACGCCCCGAGCAGATGATGCGGCTTTGCGAGAAGCCGTAGCGCCTTATGGTGAACTGGAAAATAAATGGATTGAGACGGCTATTCGCCATCTGAGCGCGTCAACACCAATGCCCTGGCAAGAGGAGGATTTTAGCGAATCTGTGGATGCTGAAACCTGGCAGAATAATGTTGGCTGTCTGCTGCTTGATTTTATGGCTGACCAAAAAGAGCGCAACGGTATACCGTTCAGTCGAAGTGAGTTCGCGCGCGTCTTTCTATCATCCTTACTGTATGAACAGATGACTGGACCCGCCGGGGGTCAACGACAACGTTCAGGCAGAGGCAGACGTTCAACACGTGGTTCACGCAGCCAGTTATCAGCGTCAAATCAATCGCCCTTAGCGCCAACTTATGAATTGCTCGATAAATCGCTAGTTAAGCTCTTCGGTTTTCTTAATCTGCAACTTTATAAAGCTGGGGCGGTGGTAGAACTGTTGCCGGCATATCTGCATTTTCTCGCGCGCCTGAATCTAATTCACCCGACAGAGATGGATACTGCGTTGGAAAAGTTGCGTGCAATTGCAACTTCGATGATAACTCTGCTGGAACGTACCGCAAGCGAACCGCATTTGGTCGAAGCAGTCAAAACCGCCTGGTCAGATGAAAGGCTCGCTTCTTTGCGCGATGATACCGAGTTGGCGGAAGCTCGATCTAAACCACCGGTTCAGCGAGTAGCCAAACCACTTAAGTCCACGAAAAAACCCGGCGCGCTACAGACTTATACCTTCAAGGTAACTTACGAATACGATAGAGATGTTTGGCGCAAGATTGAAATAGCCGAAAACCAAACGCTGGATGATTTGCACAGCGCCATCCTGGATTCCGTCGATTTCGCCGATGACCATTTGTATTCATTCTTCATGAGTGGCAGAGCCTGGGACAAATCTACCGAATATGCTTCGCCACACGCCGATGGCGCAAACGCCGCAAGAATGAAAATCAAGGATTTGCGATTGCGCATGAAACAGAAATTCCTGTATCTCTTCGACTACGGCGATGAGCATCGCTTTGAGGTACAGTTGATGGAAATTAATCCTGACGCATCTAAAAAGATTCGCTATCCCAAAGTAGTGGAAGAACACGGCGAATCCCCAAGCCAGTATGAAGAGTGGGAAGATGAAGAACTCCACTAATCAGTTTTTAGAAAGTTCGTAGTAGAACACCCCCTCACCCAACCCTCTCCCCCTGAACCCCCTAAAACAGTATAAGGAGGAGAGGACTAAGGTGAGAAGGGGGTAATCGTCTACAAGATGTCACGATTTATTTCACAGAACAGTAGCTAACCACGAACCGAACTAATACAGGCGTTTTAAGTCCCCCCAAGTGGATGCCAGTTTCCCTTTCGCACTAACAGGACGGAGAGCGCCTTTCATGATTTCTTTAACTTCATCTTCTTCTAAAGCACGGGTGTAAACTACAATTTCGTCTATGATAAACTTAGCGGCTGGTCCTCCATAAGCCGGCGAGTCACCGATATAAAGACTGAAAGGTCCTTGAGTATGTACCGCAGGGACAGCGATTTTTCCTTTCTCTTCACCATCGACGTATCCTATCAACTCTCCGCCCTTCTTGGCGCCAGCGACATGATACCATTTCTTCTGATCGAAGTGTGTTCTATCGCCTTCGGGGCCAAGCCCCCAGAATCCCATGTTACCGGGATTAAACCGCCAATGGATGCCTAAACCTCCAGTTTCAACCCAGAGACCAGGAGACCTATCACTTCCAGGAGCAGGTTTGGCAAGAACTTGATCCCAACCACCACTGGCAGGGTCGGTAAAATAAATCCAAAACAGGTAAGTATTATCTTGATATTCCTCCAATTCCTTAAAGGTATCCACCTCCATCATTTGAGTTCCGCCAGCGATTTTTAAAGCTCCTGTCCCTTCCTTCTTAGGGTCTTTTACGATTGTTGCGCCTCCTTTGAGGGTGCCGTCGTGTTTCTCGCCAGTCATATTTTCTACCGTGTTTCCCTTCACATGGTCAAAGTCGAAAAACAGAATCAGTCCTTTTGTATCAACTGCCAGCGCAGGTAAAACTGTAATGACTAGAAACACGATGACGATACTTATCCAACTGATAATTGCTCTCATTATAAATTCCTCCTCATTCTTGGTTATCGTATTTCAAGACATCCCAGGAAGAACAAATCTCCCTGGGATGTATGTTTTGTGACACCTTATACCACGTTAAAACATAAAGTCAAGCTAATATAATATAGACGTTTTACATCTCCCCAAGTGGATGCCAGTTTCCCTTTCGGGTCAACAGGGGTTGCGAGCCCACCATCCATAACTGTTACAATTTCATTTTCAATCTTTCTTTCCGATAACTTATTACGAGGATTTTGGGCATTAGCGCACATCCTTTATGCTCGCCCAAGTAGCGGTTAATTTTCCTCCAGGGGAAACAGCAACTACACTGCTCATATTGGCTTTAACTTCATCTGCTGTCAAGGCTCTGCTGTAAACCACCAGGTCATCCATTATAAACCAGGCGGGATTATAACCTGTTTGGCCAATATAGAGTTTCTCAGGGCCCTGCGCATGTTTGGCTGGAACACCGTAACTGCCTTCTTCTTCACCGTTGATATATACCTTCAAGTTGGAGCCTTTTTTAACACCAGCTATATGAAACCATTCGTCTGTCGGGAAGTTGTTACCCTCGCCGCCAGGCCCGATTCTACCTGCGCCCTGATTGCCAGGATTATAGCGATAGTGAATTCCTGTGCCGCCTGGGTTTATCCAAATACCCGGGGACCTATCAGAGCCGGGGGCTTTTTTAGCGATAATTTGACTCCAGGCGCCATTGGATCCAGCGGTAAAATAGACCCAAAAAACGAAGGTGTTATCTTGATATTCCTCTAACTCCTTGAACGTTTCCACTGTCATGCCGGCATTCATATCCTCGATATTAAGCGCGCCTTTTCCGATTTTCACCGGTTTTTTTATGATGTCGGCATTATTTAAAGTGCCATCATGTTTATTGCCCGTCATATCTTCGACCGTCTTCCCCTTGGCGCTATCAAAGGAGAAATACAGTATCAAGGATTTATCTTCGATTGCCCAACAAGTGGAGGAAAGCGATATGACAAAAGCAACGACCAATAGAATTGAAAATATATGTATAGTTTTCATCATTTTTCCCTTTTCATTTAAGTTTGATAATTATATCACGTAAATCGAAAGATGTCAAGACCGAAATCCTCTAAAAAATGCGCCTTACATCTCATAATCAAACAAAGCAAGTCTATGGAAGCATTTTTCTTAACTTCAGATTTTTGGTTGAATATGATACAAATTTATGCTAAGATTGATGATAGAAAAAGTGAGAAATCAGAGTGCAGGGTAGCTATCGCAACTCCACAAGCAGGAATGTAGGGATAGGTTTGCACCTATTTTACTTTAAAGTCTTTTAATTTCACGGGCGAGGTGTTATTAATGAGGTCCCGTTCTAAGTCCATAATAGGATTATTTTCCCGTAGTATGGCTATTGACCTTGGGACAACCAATACATTGATTTATTCACCGAAGAAGGCTGACATTGTCTTGCGACAACCATCGATGGTCGCAATAGATAAAAGTAACGGTAGGGTTGTAGCGGTTGGCGAGGAAGCGAAGGATATGTTGGGACGAACGCCGGATAATATCGCTGTCATCAACCCCCTTAAGGATGGCGTCATTGCAGATATTGACGTGGCCGAAGCGATGTTATATCTCTTTCTTAAATATGCGAGCAAACGGAGATTTACTCGCCCGCTGGTAATTATTCCTATTCCGTCAGTTTTGACCAAACTAGAACAGGGGGCGGTCTTGGAAGTGGCGGAACAAGCAGGAGCGCGTAAGGTCTATCTCATGAAAAAGCCGATGGCAAGCGCACTTGGGGCAGGCATTCCCGTTAGTCAGCCAGTCGGTAACATAGTTGTCGATATCGGCGGAGGAACGACGGATATAGCGGTAGTTTCCTGCCTGGAATTAGTACGTTTTGCGACCCTACGGATTGCGGGTGACAAATTCGACGAGGCCATTATTCGGTATGTACGACATGAACACGGCTTGTTGATTGGCAAGACGACGGCTGAAGAACTTAAAAAACAGATCGGTTCTGTTATGCCGTTAGACAAAGAACTCACTATGGAGGTCAAAGGAAGAAATCTATCGACTGGCCATCCCGAGGCGATTCATATTAAATCAGAGGAACTTCGCATGGCGTTTGAAAAACCGATGGAAGAGTTGCTAATTGCTGTCAATGACTTGCTGGAGGATACACCGCCGGACCTAATTGGTGATGTGCTTGAAAACGGTTTAACTCTCACCGGCGGTGGGGCGTTGCTATCAGGCATTGATAAACTGTTTCAAAAATCACTCAATATTCCTGTGAAAAGAGCGAAATATCCGATTGATTGCGCCGCGCGTGGCGCTGGTCAGGTCCTATTTCGCATGCGCGTATTTCAACCGGTGTTGATAGATGCAGCGAGCCTCTAAATTTTATACTATCATCTGAAAACCTATTCTTTCTTTTCGACGCTGAAAAAGCTTTGGCTCATTTGGGAGAAGTCTTGGAAAAAGTTAAAGAAGTGATAAGCTAGCTGAGCAACTTAGATTTAGTCAAGGATATATTCTTATGTTCCGCAGAAGAAGACCACCTAAAAGCCCATATATTGGTGTGGCAATTGTTATCGCTTTGGGATTATTGGCGCTGGGATTACAATGGTACACGCGTAAGTCAAATCCAATTCAACCTTACGCGACGAGCCTTGTGGCGCCGCTTTACAACGGGATAACAATCGTTTATCAGAACACGAGAAGGCAAATTGACCGCTTTGTTGGATATGAAAAACTTCGGCAAGAGAAAGAGCGTCTTGAGATGGCGGTGATACAACTGAAGCGCAAGGTAGAAGAACTTGAAGAATATGTCGGTGAAAATCAGCGACTTAGGATGCTTCTAGGATTTCAGGAAACATCGGACTTTCAAATCATGCCGGCGCAAATTATCGCGGTGGATGCAACCGCTTGGCTGACTACCGTTGTGATTAACAAAGGCAGCTATGATGGCGTTCGCGAGCATCAAGCGGTAGTTGCCCCTGTGAATAGCATTGCTTTACTCTTCTCCGGTGATGCGACATCTAATCAGAATACAGATGAGACTGTTTCCGCGGAATCGGCGCACATCGCAACTGATATTCCGACACTTACCGCTGTGGGAAAAGTCATCAAAGTTATGCCTCATACCGCATCTGTTCGATTAATCGTCGATGCGGAAAGCACTCTTGCGGTGATGCTTGAAAACACAAGGCGGCTCTCATTGCTGAAAGGACGCGGTGATGGGAGAACTTGCATCATTAAAGATGTTCCTTCTACGACAGAAGTCAAAACGGGTGTTAAAGTTCTTATCGATAAGCGCAATCCCGATTTCCCAAGCGGTATGGTCGTAGGATATATCCAATCTGTTGATGCGAAATCAGACCCAGATTATTTACACTTGATTGTACAGCCATTGATAGATTTTACCCGCTTGGAAGAGGTGTTTTTGGTGAAGTAAAGCCAGCGACTCGTTGGTTTTCATCCATTAAGGAAAGGAGTTTGGGAAAATCGTTGTCGTCATAAGTTTGAATTTCAGATTTCCCAAAGAGATTAGCGATAAACAAAATAAAAATCACATTGCTCATTTTAGTTGGAATACTATTGCAAACAAGTCTTCCGAGCGCGCTGTTCCAAAGAGCGCTAGCCGGTAATCAACCCGACTTCTTGCTGATTT
>DTYX01000431.1 GCA_012961655.1 Candidatus Poribacteria bacterium | reverse complement strand
TACGCCTGCCGAGCGGGTACAACCACTGCCTGGAGTTTCGGAGACTTTGAAGACTTCGACCGCCTGAGTCATGAATACATGTTCGTGTCGGACGGAGCACAGGCAGTGGTTGTACCCGCTCGGCAGGCGTATTCCCACTCCGCCTCAGTCGGCAAAGCGTACTCAACGCCCTCCTTTTCGCCGAGCCACTTGCAGAACGCCACGCAGTCGTTCCAGCACAGATGCAGAACCGGCTCATCGTCCTCCTGCTGTAAATCGAGCCAGACCATCGGCTTTCGCCAGGTGCAAATCGGTCGGCTTCCCTTGTAAGGTCTCCCTCCGTGGAGTCCCCGCTCCGCTTCCGTCTTGTAACCTGTGGCTTCACAGAATTGGCGGAACTGCCCGACGGTGACTTCGGTCGCGCCTATGTAGAACGGTTTGGTAATCCTGACGCGGTGTGCAGGCATCATCAGCATTTCCCACGTGATGACGCCGCCGCGGTTCCTCTTCAGGTCTGGGTCGTTCTCGATGATATTCAGCAGCCGGTCGAACTGCTCTTCGGTGCGGCCCATGGTGAACTCGCCCGGCGGGATGAAGACCATCTTCATGCCGATGGAATTGGTGTGGACGACCGGTTTGCCGATATGTTTGGCCCATTGCCCTTGAAACTCCTTAGCCTGCCAGGCGTTGAAGGGCGCCTTGGCCGGCGGGGGATGGTCGGCAGAGTCGGCTCCCATCCCGCCGGCGGACGGCAGGAACACGGTAAACGTTGTCAATAATGAGTTGTTCATTTTTTCTCTCCTTTCCGTTCTTTTGGTAATTCGCGGTTGAACCGAGATAGCTATCCCAAAGAGCCAGTCCACTACCAGATACCAGGTTTGGCAAATATATTGCCGGTCAATACCCCTTCCCGAACATCTCCTCTTTGAACGCCGCCACATCCACGCGCTCACCGTTCCTCGCCGAAACATTACAAGCCTCCATCAGAATCCACGTGTCCAGTGTCGTCCCCTGAAGCCACTCGCGTCCCTCTCCTGTGGCAATCGCCCTGGCAAACGCCTCAAACTGAATCCGGTCATCTTCTATTAAACCCGGGTGAAGGTCTTGAAGATTCACATCTTCCACCACTTCTCCCCTCCGAAACAGCTGCAAATGCCCCCCGTCACGGAGAATATCCCCTTCTTCCCCGTGAAAAGTCCAGCTCCCACTCCACCAGAAAGGGCTTCCGTGGCCGGCCCTTGTCCCCGTGTAACAGAAGCAGACTCCGCTCTCGAATTCCAGCATCGCCGCTCCTCCTGCCGTCCCCCATACGCCCCTCTGTCCGAGAGACTCGTCCCGCCGACGATGCACCCGCGCCGTCACAAAAGCGGGAAGACCCAGGGCCGCCACCAACTGGTCCAACTGATGGCTCGCGGCGGAATGGAAAAAAAGGCCCTCCAGGTAAACATCCGGTATCTTCGGCTTTTGCCTCGACAGATTCTGCCGAATCCAAAACCGGCACTCTCCTCCTAAAAAAGTCCCAATTCCATGGGGTTCTTGAAGCCACTCCCGCATCTTCGCCGCCGCCGGATTCCATCGCTTGTTCTGACCCTGAACCAGCAGCAGTTCCGGTCGCGCCCGATGCGCCTCTACAATCGAACGAAACTCCGCCTGCGACGTCGCTATCGGCTTCACGCAGAGTGTGTGCAGGCCCAGACTCAGGCTCTCTACCACTAATTCCGCATGAACCGTCGTGGGCGCATAAATTAAGCACGCCTCCGCCTCGTGCCGCTCCAGCGCCTCTCTTATCGTTCTGTAGACCCGTTTTTCGAAACCGGCCGGAAACCAATCGGGAAACCTGGCCTGCAGCTCCCGCACGGCTTCCTTCGCCGCTTCCACTTCCACATCCACACATGCCATAGGCTCCAATCCTTTACACAGCGCCAGCCCTTGAAGCCGACCTCCTGCAAAACCCATACAACCCACATGAATTGTCCGTATCATCATCCTTCGGTCTCCTTTCCCAAGGTTTTTTGCATGTTCAATATAACTATACTTTTGCAGATTTTCAATTTGATATGATAATTCGGTTTAAAGTAAAATCCAGCCTCATTTGAACAATAGGACAATGGGACAATGAGACAATAGTCATAAGGTCTATAGTCCTATAGTCCTAATGTTTCTGGATATTCAATGTGATGGTTCATCATCTTTCATCCATAAAAAATGCAAAACTATAGATGCGTCCTGTTCGTTCCACTCGGTCTTGATAATGTCCGCCGCCATTACCTCTTTCCTCACAAGCGTGTGAACGGCTGGGTCTGCCGCCATCACTTCGCCGAGAATTCGCCCGTCACTCAGTTCGAGCTTTTCGAGATTTTCGAGCAACGCTTCCTCCGTCGCCCACCTTGCGGCATACTCAGTGGCGATTCTGCGCTGGGTCTCGTTCCTTCTCCAGATGATTCCCTCATTTCTCACACTGGGTAACCCCATGCCTTGAAGAAGTACCGCATAATGCGCCCATGTTTCCGCTCTCGGATGAATATTGAAGCGCAACCACACAATCCCGACCGGACAGAGATGGCATCACTGGGACAATTTTGAGCGCAAGCGCCGCACTCCATGCAGGCATTGTGATTCAGTATTCTCGCCTTTCTATCGTTAATAACGAATACACTATGGGGACAGACTGTTACACACATACCGCAGCCGATACATTTATCACTAAATAATTCTAATGTCACAACATTTTTCAAATAGGTTAAATTTGCCATTGAATATCCCTCCTCGTTAAACAAACTGTCCTGTTATCAACAAGAGTATACCAACAATTATCATCACTATCTGGAGGGGGACAGCGCGTGTCATTTCCTTGAAAACCCCGGATATTGAGGTGTAAGTTGATGCGCCTACAAATGTCACCGCTATAAACGACGAAATAGCCGACACTAAAAATAGCCACGCAAGGATGTTTATTTTAATACCAAAGCTTGCCGCCGCATTCCAGCGGTACCATCCAATTCCGAGGGCTACTAAAAATCCCAGGAATGCGCCCTTTATTGAAAATGCTCTTCCGGGAAGCCATGGCAACAGGAGAGGGGTGAAAATCGCGCCGCACAAGAAAGCTGCTGAATACATGACAATCCCTTGAAGTCCCAAACGAAGCGCTTTATCAATCAAAAATCCTCTTCTATCTAAGCCTGCCACTAAGAATAGCATTGCAATAATAATCAAGGCGCGTTTGCTCCAAAACATACGCCTCCCCCAACTCATAATCTCGATTGGCGTAAGTACCAGCCGGTCAAAAAAGCTAAACTTTACTTCTCTCATTTCTACTGTTGTCTTCAAATTGTTATCCATAAACTGAAGAATATCGGATGCGCGTACAGGACCGTAAACCACTCGGTACCCGGATTGTTCTTTGACCTTATGGGCAGATACCCCAGGGGCGCCAAGTTGAGGGACAATAATG
>DTYX01000430.1 GCA_012961655.1 Candidatus Poribacteria bacterium | reverse complement strand
GGTTTATCACCAACAATAACCACAATGGAAGGATGGATGGCTCTGTTCCATCCCTTCACTTCGTTCGAGGGCAGGCCTTCCATTCCTCCATCCAGTTTGTAGTAAAATCAAAAACTTAATTGGTACTTAGATAATTTTAGCTAAGATTTTAGGTGTTTATCAAAGCTCTTCGATAGCATAGACCACTGATACTGTCACCGTAACTTCCAGAAAACCCGGTTCAATGGGAGTTGAAATTTCCCCTCCCTTTACTGGCATCCTTCCACTATCGTAGAACTCAGGTCTAGCGACATGAATAGTATCAGAGATGGAGATGGGCTTGCCCAATCTCACCTCTCCCTCTCTTGCCAGCATCTCAGCTTTAGACTTGGCGTCCTTCATCGCTTCGATACGAGCCTTGGATTGTAGTTCCTTGGGGTCGTCAATGGTGAATATGACGGATTGTACCCTCAGGAGGTCGCCTCCAGCGTCTGCTGCATCGTCGATGATTTCACCTATCACATCGATGTTACGCACCTTGGCGGAGACCATGTTGGTGACCAGGTATCCACGCAATACCTGCTTGCGGTCGATGTAGTCGTACTGCGGCTGAATGGTAAATTGCCGTGTCTGGATATCTTCTTCGGCAACCCCATTTCCCTTGAGTGAATCGAGAACTCTCTGCATAGCGGCAGCCGCTTCTTCCAGGGCTTCCTTGACCGAAGCTTTTTCCACTGAGACCCCCATATTCAGTAGGACCATGTCCGGCTTGCCAAATGCAGAACCACTGCCAATGACCTGAATTCCCTCAACCAATTGTTGAGGTGATGCCACATTGATTGTATCCCCCTCACAGCCGATAATTGCTATCGCCAATACAGGGCTCAACAGCATTAAAAACCGAAGAAACCTTAATTGAACCGTATTATAAACCTTGTGGTAGGGCAAATTTATCTTTTGGACGTTTTGCTCCTGGATAGCCATATCTCTTCCGTACCTCCAACATTAGATTATAACTTTCGATAGGCACGCCGGCGAAGATGCAATTGCTGCTGGCAAAAATGTAACCGCCTGAATCAACACCGCCGTCTGTATGTTTCACCGCATAGCCTCCGGCTTCATGAATGCTCGCAACTATTTGAGCTAAATATGGCGTGACAAATTCCCGAAACATTGGTGGCGGCAAAAACGGCCCATCGTTAAAACAGTAATCAGCGCATAGAAAGACTATTTCAGCCCCGGCTCCTGATAACAGACCAGTCATAAGTTTTTGCTACATCAATCCAGAGTTCCGCATTGCATTTCAACATATCCTTGCGCTTTTGCCCGGTTACACCTTCCAAATCACCGCTACGAAGAGCCTTTCGACCAAATACCTCTTCCGTAAGCTGATATTCCAATTCCAGATGAGGCACTAAACCTTCAGGAATTCTCCGTTCCAACGCCGCAATAGCTCTTTCTGTTGGCGTCATTTCATTTTCTTCATTCAAAAAGAAAATAGTTGGTAAGTGATTTTCAGTAATTAGCGTCACGTGCATTACCAATGCACGCTCACTCACTCGCTTTTATCCGCGCCCAGGTGTTAGCTAATTTACCTGAAGACGCAACTTTGAGATACGATTCAAACCCGGCCATCACAGCTTTTATATCATCCTGGCTTCTGGCGATATTTGAAATTCGTATTTCGTCAATATTCCCTTTCCAGAAATAGGATTCTCCCTTATAGCTGCCGATAGTAAAAGGAACACCCAACATTCTCTGGTATTGGGAACAAACAGCATCTGAGATGAGCTCTGAATCTTTGGCTCTTTTAAGCTAATTCCACACAATATTGTATCTCAAACTAACAAGGATGTCAATAGTTTGTAGCGCAAGTTTGAAACTTGCGCT
>DTYX01000429.1 GCA_012961655.1 Candidatus Poribacteria bacterium | reverse complement strand
GTTCATATTCCAGATTCTCCCAACATCAACAGTGGTGGTCCCTGGACCAACCGCACCGTCATGGCTATATTCAACTGCTCAGAAGACGTATCCTCAATATAATTCGGTGATAGTTTTTTCCACAACCTCTCATACAATGCCATACCCGCATCCAGACCCCGCTTCGTCCTCGCCCGGACAAAAACGTAGATAAAAATGTCATAATTTATCAAGACAAATCCAAATTGAAGTCAAAACGAATTGTTGAAATGGATGACTTTTGATTTAATTTTGGGATAATCACACGACTAGGGATGGGCTGATGTCCATCTCACATTTGACATTGTAGGCCGAATTTCAGATTTCGACTATTGGGATGTCGATTTTAGAAAATCGACCTACAAAAAACCCAACAGGGAGGAATAAAAAATGAGAAGGAATTTTATCTCCAGCCTTTTGCTTGTAAGTCTGATGGCGGCTTTTATAGCAGCCTTTAATGCAAAAGTAGTCGAATCCAAGATTCTTAAAAAGGGTCTGGTTATCTACTACAGTTTTGATAAGGACACTGTTAAGAAAGGCGAAGTTAAAGACTTATCTGGAAATGGGAATGATGGTGTCCTAAAAACAAAGAATTTAGAGGTGGTCAAGGGGAAAGTCAAAGAAGGTATGGAATTTCCAGGAACCGCCATTGACTATATTGCAGTCAAAAACCACCATTATAAAGCGGCAGACATCGAGGGCATTACCCTGGCTGCTTGGATCAAAGTCTCTACGAGGAGCATGATAGCTTCATGGGATAGAAGTGAATTCTTCCGCTTCACAGCAGGTGATGACCAACTCGGAAACATGACATATATAGCTTTTGACACCTGTTGTGGAATACATGACTGGCATGGGAAGACTAAAGTTACTGATGGTAAGTGGCATCATGTTTTAGCTCTTTTTGACGGTAAAGCTAGAAAAAAGAAGATATATGTGGACGGGAAATTAGACGCTGAGACCGATGCTCCACATGCCAAGATGGGAAAAGCGATTACACGTTACGGTTTCATCGGTATAGGTTCAGAAGCAGGCGCCTTTGATGGGGGAACAGGCCCCACCGGCTTTCCGTTCAACGGTATCATGGACGAATTCGTCCTGTACGACCGAGGCCTAACTGAAAAAGAATGCAAAGAGATCTATGAGGCGAAAGGATTTAAAGACATTGCTCCTGCGGGGAAGCTCAGCCTGACTTGGGGAGAGGTGAAGGCTTCAAGGTAGTCGAGATTCATATCTCGACATTATCTTGTCGATTTGTGAAAATCGACCTACATCGATACAAAAGTCTTGTAGGTCGAAATTCACATTTCGACTATTGGCATGTCGATTTATGAAAACAGACCACATATTGGAGGTCGCGATGAATGTCCGGCGATATTACATCCCAAATACGATATATTTCATTACAGCCGTAACTCGCCATCGAAAGCCTATCTTTGCCGATGAGACGAATTTGGATATTTTTAGAAGCACTCTGTGGGATGTGAAAACGATTCATCCGTTTGTGATGTGAGCTTATGTCTTTTTGCCAGAGCACTTTCACCTTTTAATCAAACCCAACGATGTAACAAATATTACGAAGATTTTGCAATCGGCGCAACGGAATTTTACGGTCAATTTTAAAAAAGCAAAAGGGGTTATTCAACCTCTTACAATCCAGTTAAACATGGGTATGTGACAAAACCCGAGGATTGGGCTTATTCAAGGGTGGTGTTATAAACTTGTTGATAAAGGAACTTAAGCAACTTTCAGAAAGTTCT
>DTYX01000428.1 GCA_012961655.1 Candidatus Poribacteria bacterium | reverse complement strand
TTCTCGGGATACGACGTTTTCTTCGTAGCGTCATCCCTCTGTGGTGACACATTTATCCCCGAAAATTCTCTTATGGGGAATCTCTGTGCTTTTTTAGAATATCCCTTTCTTTCTGTGTTTACCTCCGGATGAGCACAAAAAACTTTTGTCTATTAGCGAAACCTGTGCTATAATTTTCTTATTTTAGACTTCGGAAGTCTGGACCTTTGAGGAGGAAGGGAAATTATGGAGAAAGAAAAATGTGATGTACTTATCATCGGCGGTGGCGGCGCGGCGTTGCGGGCGGCGATTGCAGCGCGGGAAAATTGTCAAGGGCGCGTTGCGCTTGTGACGAAAGGCGCGCTGGGGCGTAGCGGCTGCACAGCCCTCGCATGCTCTGACCGAATGGCATTCCACACCACGCTGCCGTATACGGAACCGGGCGGTCAAGATAATTGGCGTTATCACGCGGACGATATCTATCGCCTCGGCGGTCGCGTTTCAGATTACGATTTAGCGGAGATTTTGGCGAAAGGTTCGGGCGAAGCATTCGCTTATCTCGATGAACTCGGCGTGCCTTTCGTTAAACGCGCGGATGGACGCGCCGACCAGTTTGTAACGGATGGCTCGATTTATGCCCGCGCTTGTTATACAGGGCCGCATACCGCAAATCATATCGAAACCGCTCTGGTCAAAGAAGTCAGGACGATGGACATCGACATCTTTGAGCATTGCATGATTGCGGATTTGATTTTATCGACAGATGGACGCGTCGTCGGAGCTATCGGCATCTGGGAAAATAGAAATGAGTTTGTAATTTTTGACGCTAAAGCCGTCGTTTTAGGCACAGGCGGCGCAGGAGGAGCGTTTAAAGTCAGCGTTTTTCCCGAAGGAATGACGGGAGATGGCTACGCAATGGCATATCGCGCCGGCGCAGAATTGGTAAACTTCGAGTTCATTCAATTTGGATTATCATCCGTAACAACCAGTCTCGCTTGTTCAGGCAGTATGATGCGCGCCATTCCGAGATGGATTAACGACGACGGACATGAATTTTTACGCGATTATCTCAAAGAAGGCACAGATTTGAGTGAAATTTACAACATCGTCTTCAACAAAGGCGCGACTTGGCCGGCTTCCGCCGATGCGCCGTCGCATATCCTGGATATTGCTGTCTGGCATGAGAACAGGAGAGGACAGTCCGTTTACCTCGATTACCGCGCTAATCCAGAGGGTTTGGACTTTTCCAGAGTCGATGAGAAAATCCCACAATGGTATCGTGAAATCAAAGACATCGATGTGAGCAAACTCGAATTTGCCGAAAGTCCGCTCGCCCGATTGCGGGGCATCAATCCCCAGGCCATAGCATGGCTGAAGGAACGCGGCGTGGATGTCGCGGCAGGCGAAGTCATCGAAATCGCTCCCGCCGCGCAGCATTTCCAAGGCGGCGTAAAAATCAGAACTCGCGCTGATACGACGATAAAAGGCTTGTACGCCGCCGGCGAAGTTGCAGGCGGTCAACACGGCGCTATGCGACCGGGCGGAAATTCACTGATGGATTCACAGGTGTTCGGCAAAATCGCCGGTACTTCCGCCGCCGAATACGCGAATAGTTTAAGCCACAGATTGACCGATAAACGGATAAATATTGCTCTGAAAACAGTAAAAGAGAAGCTGAACTTTACACAAGGTTTGCCCGCGACCGAAATACGCCAGCGAGTGCAGGATATTTTGTCCACTTACGCCAGCGTTGTGCGCACCATTAACGGGTTGAACGAAGGATTGCAGAGATTAAGCGGGGTACAATCTCAAGGACTCCGCGTTGATGAGAAAGGCTGGGTTTATGCTTTGGAAACCCTAAATGTTCTCACAGTGGGAACGCTCATCTTAGAGGCCGCCCGCCGGCGTCCTGAGAGTCGAGGGACGCATCTGTTCTTTAAATCTGAAGATGTAACGAATATCTATTTTTCAAAACTTACTACAGATTTATCTAACGTGCCGACGGATGAAAAGTGGCAAAAATATATCGTGCTCAAAAAAGGGGCCGATGGTTTGATATACGAAGCGCGCGAGCCTGTTACAGAAAAATTTTAACATTTTCCCTTCAAAATGTGTCATGTTATATAAATCCAAATTGAAATTTTTAAGTTAGAAGGAGGGAAGGGAAGGAAAGGAAGGAAAGATTTCCCTCCTTCCATCCTTTCCTTCCTTTCCCCGCTGTTGTCAAAGAACGAGTTATCACTTTAAGTACCTACGCCTCAAACTTTCAACTTGGAGATAGATATTATGGAGGGATGAAAGTGAAATATAAAGATGACCGAATCTTAGTTGAATGGTTTGGAATCAGAAGAATCCATTGTAAAATAGCGTGGATAATTGGATGGATTTGTGTCGTTCTGTTGTTTGGCGCTTGCATGACGCTTAGTCCGCCCGAGAGTCGAAAACAGAAACAGATGTCCAAGAAGCTGAAAGGCGCAGATGTAGCCGAATTGCAGATTGACAAAAAAGGCGCGTCCGTGACGGGCAAAAACGTGTTAATCAGCAATCACATTAACGACATCTCCGCGGATGAGAATAATGTGTGGATTGCGACAGACTTAGGCGTGTCCAGACTCGACAGAAAAGCCAACAGATGGACGAATAATACGAAAGAGGATGGACTGGGCGCGGATAATGTGAATGCTGTATTATCCGAAACGGATGAAAATATCGTCTGGTTTGGCACCTCGGATGGCGTAAGCAGATATAATACCGTCTCTGGCGAGTGGAAAACCTTCAAGAGCAAAGATGGACTCACGGGGACAAGCGTGTTTTGCATCGCCGCGGATGGCAGGTACATCTGGTTTGGCACGGATGGCGGTTTGAATAGATACGATAAAAGCACCGACAGTTGGGCAGCGCGCGCCAAAAGCGATGGTTTAAGCAGTGATAGTGTTAGCGCTATCGCTGTGACAAATGAATATGTCTGGGTAGGCACGCGCGCCCAGGTGGTAGGCGACCGCTGGAGTAGCAGAAAGGAAGGCGGTGGAGTCAACAAATATGACAAAACAACCGATTCATGGAATAGATATTCAAAGAAGGATGGATTAGTAGACGACCAAATTTCCACGATAGCCGTATCGGAAAATTTTGTATATTTTGGCACTTATGGTAAAGGGATTAGCGTATACAGTAAAACTGACCAGGCGTTTATCAAGATGTACACAAAGACCGACCTGCTTGTAAGCAACGACATAAGCTCGATAACGATGGACGGCAGTTCTTTATGGATTGGCACGGCAAATGGTGGAGCGCAGAGGTATATCAAACCAGTCGATACATGGATTACCTACACGCATCAAGACGGTCTGCCCAGTGACCACATCACAGATATCGCCATCTACAAAAACGAAGTATGGTTTGGCTCCTATGATAGCGGCGTGAGTGTATATGACAAAGTTGCCAATACCTGGACGACATATCAACGGGCGGACACGTTGCCAGACGATGACATAAGAGATATAGTCAGCGATGCTTCTTCAAAACTATGGATAGCCACAGCAGGCGGGTTGACCAGATATGACCCTCAAACTCAAGGGTGGACAAAATTCGGGAAAGAGAGCAGCTTGACAACAGATGAAATAAACGCCATTAGTCTATCTGAATCCGCAGGCTCCGAAGTAGACGGACAACTTTGGGTCGGCACTGCGCGCGGTCTGGGAAACTTCGACGAACGGGGAAACAGATGGCGATTTTATACCGCAAGCAACGGAGGCATTGCCGAAGAATTCATTACGTCGATTTCGATTGACGACAAGTTCGTATGGGTGGGGACAAATCGTGGGCTTTTTTATAAAAGCCTGCAAAACAGCGCGGAAAATAACTTCAAGCCTGTGCCTCAAATAGGCGATGAACTCGTCAATACTATCGCTGCCGATGGTGAATATCTCTGGGTCGGAACCGCAAATGGATTATTGAAATATAGTATCAGCAGTCAGACAGTTTCCAAATCCCCACACTCAAGTGTGGGGCTAGTCGAACATGGACTGCCCAACAACTATGTTAATGCGATTCTACCTTTGGAAACTGAAGTATTTGTGGGGACGCGAGGGGGATTGTCCATCTATAACCGAAATAGCGACGCTTTTTTGACGGTTCTGCCCGGCGATAATGTCAGAGCCCTCGCTTACGATAAGGCGCGTCATTGTATCTGGATAGGCGCGTCCGATGGATTGGCGAAGTATGACCTGAAAACCCGTCAATATTCCAATCTCAATAACCTGACAAACCGTTTTTCCACATACAATATCAAAACGATTGAAGTATTGGACGATACGCTGTGGTTGGGGACGACGAGCGGCGTGGTAGAATATCAGATTAGCAAAGAAACTGTCAAAGAACATCGGTCGCTGGTAACACGCCAGCCGCTGCGAGAATACGGCGTCTCAAATATCGAATTTGACGGCGACCACCTGTGGTTTTCCAACTGGTCAGGCTCGCGCAACGGCGCAATTGTTCGCTATTCCAGGCGCAGCGGCACATGGCAGAGATTTACCAGAGAAATAATTTTCAAAGATACCAAAGCAAGGTCGATGACGAACGTAAAGCAGATATACGTGGATAAGGGCGCTGTGTGGTTTGCGACCGACTACGGCGTCTTGAGATATGACAAAGCGTTAGATATCTGGGAACACTTTACTATTAAAGACGGACTTGTCAGCAACGATGTACGAAGAATTGAAGCTGGGGAGGACGTTGTCTGGGTGAGCTTCGAGAGAGGTCATAAGATAAACAGATATGATAAAAAAAGCGGTAAGTGGACTACAATTGAACTGTCAAATATCCTTTACTATGCGGATAGCGTCCGCGCTATGGCCGCTGATGGCAATGCTGTGTGGGTGGGATTTTGGTCATCGGGGTTGAGAAAAGTGAGTCCCGATGGACAGGAGCAGTTTTTCAAGACCGAAGAGGGTGAGGTGCGCAGAGGGGTGCGTTGGATTAGTGTAGATGGAGATACGTTATGGTTTGCAAACTGGAGAGGCAGCGGACAGGGCGCGCTATCCCGTTACAATAAGAAAACAGGTGAATGGACGGATTACTCAAAAGCGGATGTGCTGGAAGATGATTGGATTGACCGTATATTTGTGGGTGAAAGACATGTGTGGATTCTCTATCGTTCCTGGCGTGAAAGCGGCGTGACGGGATACGACAAACTGATGGATGAATGGACGACCATAAAACCGAAGGGGGACTACTGGAGAAGCGGTATCACGGAAATCTGTGAGGATGGAGATTATCTGTGGTTGGCCACAGAGGGCGATGGCATCAAACGCTTCCATAAGTCTTCGGGCACCTGGACATCCTTCGACGATAGAAACGGTCTACTCCAAAATAAAATTAATGAGCGAGCGCTAAAGGTCGATGAAAACTACGTCTGGGTGGGAACTCCCAGAGGATTGAGCCGATACGACAAGAAAAAAGAATCGTGGACAAGTTATACCAAACGCGATACGTTGATTGGAAAAACAGTGCATGCTGTAACAGTCGATAGCCGATACGTCTGGTGTGGAACGGCTGAAGGTATCTCTCGATATGACAAAGTAAATGGGACATGGAAAAACTTTCGCAAAAAAGGCGGATACCAGCGGATGATAACGTCCAGCGGTTCTTTCAGTTGGTGGGAGCCAGAATCCACAGACAGTCTGATTGATAATAATGTCAGCGCGTTAGCTGTAGATGACCGATACCTGTGGGTTGGCACGAGAGCCGGCGCATGCCGATACGATAAAATCACCGATAGATGGGATAGATTTACCAAAAGAAACGGCTTGCCCGGTGAAGATATCAGCGCCGTCATTGTGGACGGATATGACGTCTGGATGGGCACAAATAACGGCATCTGCAAATTCCCTCGCATGTCCGACGACTTAAACGCATGGGTCAGTTTCACATCGGGGATAGAAATCAAACCGGATATGTCAAAAGAATACGCCGCCACATTGGTCTCTAATGAAGTCTGGGCTTTAGCCGCCGATGACAACTACATCTGGGTTGGAACGATGCGCGGCGTCAGTCGGTACGATAAAAAGAAAGACCTCTGGACGACTTTCACAACCGAAGATGGATTGCCCGCAAATTCCATCAGCAGCATCGTCGTAGATGGAGACATCGTATGGTTTGGCAGCGATAGCGGCGCGGCGATGTACGACAAAAGAACAAAAGATTGGGTTACATTCACCGTTGATGATGGACTTGCGTCAAACCGAATTACCTGTATCGCAAAAGACAAAAAGGAAATCTGGTTTGGCACTTTCGACGCCGGCGTGATGAGATATGACAAGGAAACAAAAACATGGAGCAGTTATACCAGAAAAGAGGGATTGGCTCATAATTGCGTATTGTCCCTCGCAGTAGACGGCGACTACCTGTGGATTGGCACTCAACAAGGATTGAGCCGCTTTGATAAAACAAACTATACATGGACGACGTATACGGAATATCAGGATTCGGAGGATATCTGAATGTGCCAAAGACAACACACTTGCTCCCTGATAGTTTTGATTTTTTAATTCAGACGCTCAGTGATGCGTAAAACGTGAAACGTAAAGAGATGTTACTGCGTACGCGGTGAAGCAATCTGCAAAATTATTTGACTTTTTCCCGCCCTTTGGTGTCTTAATATCCGAATCCCTTCACAAGGTGAAAATATAATGAAAGAGAGAGACGAAATTTTAGTCCGACGTGTGCTTGCCGGTGATACAGAAGCGTTCGGCGAGTTAGTGGACAAATACAAAGGCGCGGTGTTTGCGATTGCCTTCCATTGGGTGTTTGTCAAATGTGGCGTATCTGCTCGACGGCAGGGGAAACGCTCGTTGGAAGCGGGAACTCGATTGGATACGCTCCAGCACCGAGATGGCCGACATCAACTCGGATGGTCAAAAGGAAATCATCATCGCCGATAACACGAACATCTATGTTTTCGACGTCGCTGGAAACGAACTCTGGCGTTTCCGAACCTACGATGAAGGTACAAGCTATTGGCTCTATTGCATGGCGACTGGCAGCCTCAATGATGAAGGTGGCAGAGCGGTGATAGCGGGATTTGACCCGGGTTTGTGGGTATTGAACAGTGATGGCGAAGTGCTGTGGACGTATCTCCGTCCGCTGCCCGAAGAGGAGAAAACGGAGGAAAATCGCAGGCAAAAGTATGACCGACTGCTCCCCTACTCCCTCGCGACAGCGGATTTAGACGGTGATGGATATGATGAAATCGTAGCGGTGACGGGCAAGGGGTATCTCTGCTGCTGGAAGGGCGACGGAGAGTTGCTATGGCAGGTAGAGCCACCCAAGCGCTCTGGAGAGATGATGAACAGAAGCTGGGGGCGCGCGCGTCTCGTCCGATGTGAGGATATAAACGACGACGGCGTTCCTGAAATCATCTCCGCTATTAGCGGGCTTGCAGTCCATGACGCGAGTGGGAGCGAATTGTGGGGCGTCGCGTCAAAAGGGCATGTAATTGACATTGCCACAGGGGATGTCAACGGGGATGGGTTGCCCGAAATTGTCATCGCCAGCGAAGAGGTTGAAGTCTTCTCCAACACCGGAGAGAAAATCTTTGGATATACCGACGTGGGGAGAATGGAACGCGTCGCGCTCGGCGATGTCGATGGCGATGGAATAGATGAGATTATCGCCGGAGGAGCGGGCGTGTATCTTATGAAGATGTCAG
>DTYX01000427.1 GCA_012961655.1 Candidatus Poribacteria bacterium | reverse complement strand
CCTTCAGGATGTCCCTCACCTTCTTCGCCTTCACAAGCATAAGCGGCGGTGATGACAGTCATTCCTGAAAGCAGCATCAATGCGATTGCCAACCAAACAATCTTCATAAGTATCACCTCCTTTGATGGAATTTTTTGAAGCTGATTGATTGCCATTGGGTGAAGTGCTAACGCCCCTCCCAATGCTCACTGCACCCTGAATAAATTAGCGTTCGTGGCGCCCTTCTTCGCGACGACCTCCGTGTCGGCTCATTCCCTCAGGAGATAGTTCCTCGATAATTATGGCAAAGAATCTCTTCTGTTGTTCAGAAGTGAGTATCTCTTTTATCTCGAGCAAGTGAGCCACAACCACCTTCTGAAGTTCGACTTGTAACGTTGCGATTTCGTCCAGTTTTGCGTTAATGTTTTCAGCCGTGGGGTTCGACTCAAGCAACAGAGCGCTTAGTTCATCTCTCTTTTGGCGAAGTTCAGCTTTTAACTGATTTACCTTTGAGCGAAAAGGCTTGTCGAGAGCCTCCATGTTGCTTTTTTGGGATTCGGAAAGGGAAAGGTGTTTATGTAAAAAATAACAGGAGTTTTGCCCGGATTCATGGCGGTGTGTTTTTTCGGCGCGCCAGAACTGGTATCTGGTGGCGAACAGGGAGACGCCGAATCCCATCAATAAAATTGCAACTAAAATTAAAAGCTTTTTTCTCATGTCGAACATCTCCTGTGACTCTTTCTTTCGTGACTGAGCTATTTCCGGCGTTTTGCCAGGGTGAAATAAACACCGCCGATGGAATCAGGCGGCAGGGCTTTAAAGCTATCTAATGCGAAGGAAGCGATATATTCTTGCTTGACTTGCGCCTCATCATTCTGAAGCAGAAGATAACTTCCGACGATACCACCCAGAAGTAAACCAAAAAGTAAAACGGTAGCGATTGCTACTGTGAAAGGAATCTGAATCAGGCGTGTCAGGAAACTTGGATGCAAGGGTTGACTCGCCTCTTGTGCAGCCACCTTTCTCCAGAAAGTTGCACTGAAATTGGATTCTACGTCAATGTCTCGCCAGATTTTGAGCGCGTTTGAAGTCCCGGTCAGAAGCCGCTCTTCCCTTGCGCAGTCGGAACAGTGACATAAATGCTGCTGGATTTTTGCCTTCTGGCTTTCATTAAGTTCGTTATCGAGATAAGCACATAATTTTCTTTTGATCTTTTGGCATTTCATTGGCTCTGTCACCCCATTCATTCCTATAAACACAGATTTTTGAAAAAACTATCGGTGAAATTTTAATCCTCCTTGACATAGAAGGCTAGTTTTTCCTTCAAAGTTGCTTTTGCGCGTTGGAGGCGTGATTGGACAGATGCCACAGAGCACCCCATGACTTCAGCGATTTCTTTGTAGGACAAACCATCGTATTCTCGCAAGATGAGCGCCATCCTCTGCTTTTCTGGCAACGATTCGACGGCTTTTTTAATGAGAGCGACCAACTCGTTCTTTTCTAAAGCGATGTCCGGCGGAATTTGCCCAGCATCAATAAAATCCCCCCTTTTTCCCCCCTTTGATAAAGGGGGGATTTCTTCCGCCAAATCATCTAAGGGTACCGTTTCAAGACGCCTCCTTCTGAGTTCATTTAGGCAAAGGTTGGTGACGATTTTGTATAGCCATGTGGAGAATTTCGCTTTGGGTTTATACTTTTGAGCGGAATTATAAACTTTGAGAAACACTTCTTGCGCCAATTCTTCCGCTTCGGCTCTGTTTCCGATGAATCGGTAAATGGTGTTGATTACCGATTTCTGGTGCTTGTGCATCAGTTGCTCGAAGGCAGAAACATCCCCCGCCTGAAATTTGAGCATCAAATCAACATCTGCATCTATCACAAGCTAGCCCTCCGGGTGTCAAAAATTCTTTGCCTTCTATTTCTGTAAACACACTTATGACGAAAAAGTATCGGTATTTTTTGGATTAGAACATTGTGGGTATGCGTTGCAAGGATAAAAGGCTGGCAAGTAAAATGCGGTGGTCAGCATGGCGGGGCTCATTAATCTGAAGGAAATCTTTCTGGATAGTGGGGTGATTGCCCACCTGAAGGCACTCCCCCGCTTGAGCTACGCCGGCGCGTTCGCAAAGATTAGAAAATTCTAATCTTATTCTAATCTCTTTTTACTCTTGATATGTTATAATTCTGCGCTGGAAAGGAGTGAAAAATCATGTTGCGATTCAAATTGCTTCTCATCATCCTAATTTCGGCTCTGGTGGTCGGCGGCGGTTTTGCCTTTTGGAGAGTGGCGAGCAATGATGGCGACGTAGAGCAAGAACGCTAACGGGCATAATTCCTTATGATACAATAGTGTACCTCTCTATTTCAAATCTCGATGAAGTTTCTCAGACTGCGGTAAATTTGTCGGAATGGGAGGAACTATATTCGATGGACGAAATCAAAGATGGTTTACAACAACCTGAACAGTTGCTGACCATGCTATTGGGTTTGACACCAGAAGAATTTATCAAGTTCATCGGACATAAACTTGTCTTCAGCTTTTTAGGAATTGAAAATAATATGCCGATTGCGTGCCTTGCTATAGATGCGGGTGAAAACAAAGAACAAGCTCAATATGCCATTGAACAGCTTATCTCCTTTACCGCTCTCAGCGGTGAGATGACGCCACGAGAAGATTCATACCGCGACGTTCCATATACAGGAATCAATTTGGGCGAACTGGAAATTGATTACGGCTTTCTGGACAATTTTGTCCTGGCTGGAATCAATGGTGGCTTTGAAAAAATAATCAATCTTTACAAAGATGGTGGGAAAAGCATTGAAGACAATCCGAACTTCCAATTTATTGGCAAAAAGATTGGTCTTGCTAATGAAATCTGTCTTTTGGCGAACGTAGAGCAAGCTATGCCGATTTTGCCAGAATTGCAGAAGTTGATGAATAAAGACAACGCGCCATTTGAAAAATCTGAAGCAGATAAAGAATTTCAGCAGTTTCTCGAAGAGACTATACTCCCTTCTATAAAGGGATTTGGCCTCAGCCTAAGCCTTTCTGGCCTCGTACACGAAGTCTATCTGCATATCAAACCGATTGCTGACAATCCGATTTTTAATCTTTTATTGACAGCCCATCCTACGATGTCATCGATACAATTTCTGCCCGTTGATGGCGCGCTTGTTGGAATACAGATTGGCGACCCGGTTGCATTATTCGACTCGCTGCTAAATGTGGCGGAATTCTTTGGACAGAATAAAGAGGATATAGAAAAGAAAATCAGTGAGGCGGAGCAAACCGTTGGTCTAAATCTGCGAGATGACCTCCTATCCGCGCTGACAGGTGAGATTGGGGTCATGGCGCTGCTGCCCAATACCGACGTCAATCTGAAAAAGAATAAACTGGATTTTGGCAAGTTCCGACCCATTCTCTTACTCGGCGTCAATGATCGAAATAAACTTGAAAAGACCGCATCAAAAATTACTCAACTTGCGCAACTCAGAACTAAAAAATTGGATGAAGAGGAGTATCGAGATTTTAAGATTTACACAAATTTG
>DTYX01000426.1 GCA_012961655.1 Candidatus Poribacteria bacterium | reverse complement strand
TTTTTAGCACGATGGGTAGAAATAAATATCTAAAACTTCCAAAACCTGGAACAAACCCTAGAGGTGTTGAGCTAAGTAAGGAAGCGCTGTTGAGATTGATCGAGGATAAGAGAACACAAGCTATTACAATAAAGTGGCGCAGGAGAAAAATCGACTACAATCCTTACAAGAGATGGGTAGATGCTTGGAAAAAGAAAACTCTCGAAATGTGATCACGTGTAAGTGTGGAACTCTAAAAGCTTTCTTTGGGAAAGAAGGTTTTCAATTCTTTTCCTTGCTATTTTTATGTATCCTTCATTGTTGTCAAACCCTACGAAATGTCTTCCTGCCTTTATTGCTGCCACACATGTTGTGCCGCTACCGACAAATGGATCTAAAACTACATCTCCTTTAAAAGTGTACAATTGAATCAAGCGGTAAGGTAATTCTACAGGGAAGGGGGCTGGATGTCCGACCCGTTTTGCTGATTCTGTGGGGAAACACCATATGCTTTTGGAGAACTCCAAAAATTCATCTTTAGAAATTGTATTATTTCTGTCTGAATTGTAGCGTGAAAAAGTTTCTTTAGAGAATATCATTATATATTCGTGAACATCGCGAAGCGTGGGGTTCTTCGCCGATTTCCAACTGCCCCACGCAGTGGATGTTCCTGCGCTGGCTTCTTTATTCCAGATTACCTCCCCGCGCATTAAATAACCAATATCAAGCATGTCTCTGATTATGTAAGAGTGTAATGGGATGTATGGAGTTCTCCCTAAATTCGCTATGTTAATACAGGCCCTACCACCCGGCACTAGTTTCTTGTAGGTTTCTGTAAACACATCCTTGAGAAGCTTTAGATATTCACCTAAGGTCCAATTCTTGTCGTATTCTTTTGCGGCTACGTATGGTGGAGATGTGGCCATCAGGTGAACACTTGAGTCTGGTAGAATACTCATGTCTCTACTATCCAAGCAGTGAACTTTATCGATCACATTACTCGCGATCTTGTTTTCCACATATTCTACTTTTTTCTTGATTTTTGATCTTAGTTCTGAATATATGCGTTGTGAATAAAAAAGAGTTGAATCATGGGCTTCTCTTTTAGACACGCCAAAACTGCTGGTTTCAGTTCCTTTTCTGTTTCTAGACATTTTTAATTCCCCACATCCACGGTCCATCCATTACTATGTGGTGAAGATACTTTTAAGCGAATTTGGGGTATGGCCGGCGCCGAAAATAATTCATGAGTTTTATAAGCAGGACTAGACAATGCATCTGGCCTTTTCTGTGCGGATTCGGCCAACTTTCCCGTCGAGGCTTTGGATGGAGGTTGTTTATAAGGGGAGAAAAACACTAAAATCATAAAATCCCTTCTACCAAAAACAAAATTCATTTCTTACCAGTAGGATGATTTTTAAAAATGCAATGCTAATCGAGAGTGGTTAAAATGCTTGGCAGGGGGAATGACAAGGGCAAGTTTGGGACGATAATCTCATGGAATATTGTTGCAAGCGTGTTGGTTGTAGTGGTTGTGGTTGGACTAGTGCTCTGGTTCAAGCCGTGGGAGGCTGGCGGAACAGTGCGCCTCGATTATCGAGTAAGTTTCACGTATTTTGGTTCTGAGGATAATGCACCGCTTGAAAACGTTGTGCTGAAGTGGTCGGCTCCGAAAATGGAGAATTCGGTAGTTCAAGATATCGAAGGTGGAACCACATGGGAACTTTATTACATCGAGGATGACAATACGTTAACACTTCAGGCTACGGAAAACGAAATAATAAATTTACGTGGTAATCGAAAGTCACAGCTTGAGATGTATGCATTCGGTCACGAATATAGTGGGTACGGGCCTGTTCTCGTTGCTTGGTTCGACAGACTTTACCCAAGAGAGGTTTTCATAAGGTTGGGATATGGGGTTTATGATAAAACGGTGGCAGATGAACTAACTCTAAAGGTACGTGGACAGACAGACTCGGTTGCTGGCTGGCACGCAGTTGGACAAGAAAATCAAAGGATCGATTTTTCGTTCTGGGTTGGGTTCTGGCGTGAAAACGAGTTAATAGAGCAGTTCGAGTGGATTCAAGAAAATATGACTTATGGGTGGGCTTGGCTCTGGCCAGTTTAAAATCCGAACGGCAGACTCAGGATAGTGTTCACAATTACTCTCGCTAAATTTGTTACATTTGGGGAAGCTATTGTAAGTAGAGTTTGAGAGGTTTGTGAGATAACGGGGGCAGGAACTTTCAAAGACGATGAAGGCTCATTTATTGTTACAGGTGTAAATGGTACGTTGTTCAACAGGGAGCTAAGTACACCAGAGATAAGCACTTTACAGTTAGGCCCGCCGGCGTAAACATTCTTCATCAAAAACTGACCGGCAGGACTATCAAGCGGGACATCGGAGCGACGGTCATCGAAACTATATTTCCGGAAGAACGGCTGGGGGGCCACCGTAAAGATAGGCTCCTGAGCGGGTCTCGGGTTGGGCGGGTTGCTCGCAGGATACGTGGCCGCAGGTCTCGGTGCCGGTTCGCCTGCTGGGGCTGGAAGGCTTGAAACGTCGTTAGGGCCAGAGTCTCCACCTCCTGGCGCTCCGCCACCGTGTGCTCCAGATGGTCCAGTCCCCGGCTCCTTTTCCCGCAGCTCACCTTTGATCGTGAACTCGAATCCTTTCCTCCCGACCTCGCTTGCGGC
>DTYX01000425.1 GCA_012961655.1 Candidatus Poribacteria bacterium | reverse complement strand
ATGAAGCGCAAAAAGCCGAGCCGAAATGCCCGCAGGAGATTCCAATAATTAAGCAGTTAAAAGAAACTCACGCCGCACTGGTCTAATCGATAAAATCAAAGACGATGAAAGGTGATTATGAGATTACCAAAACTTGCCATCGAAAACTATCAATTTACTCTTGTGGTGATTATATTGTTAGTTTTGTCTGGGATTGTCTCGTTTTTTACCATGCCCCGTTCGGAAGACCCACAGGTCGCGGTACCTGGCGCCAGCGTTATCGTAATATACCCCGGCGCTAATCCGACGGATATGGAACAATTAGTGGTCGACCCGATTGAAGCATCAATAAATGAATTAGATGATATAAAAAGAATCGACTCGAGTATGGAAGATGGATTGGCCATAGTGGGTGTTGAGTTTCTATCGGGAACAGACCCGGATGAAAAATACTCCGATGTCGTTCAACAGGTAAACAGCATACGCAACGATTTACCCACGGATATTATGAGTTTAGATATGCGCAAATGGACTGTATCGAATGTCAATATCTTGCAGGTCGCAATCGTTTCCGATTCCACCAGCTATAAGGAGCTGGAGAAAGAAGCTGAAAGACTGGAGAAAAGATTAGAGCGAGTCAGCGGCGTCAAAAGGGTTAAAACTTTGGCTTTCCCTGAGCAGGAAGTTAGAGTTGCGGTGAATCTGGAAAAGATGTCCCAGATGCGAATCTCCCTCAATCAAGTCTTTAGCGCTATACAGAGCGCAAATATGAATATTCCCGGTGGGAACATAGACATAGGGGCGAAAAGATTCAACATCCAGACAAGCGGTAATTATAAATCGCACGAAGATATCGGCAATACCATCGTTCATTCAACCGGAACGGCAATCGTCTATCTTAAAGATATCGCAGATATCTATTTCGACTACGAAGACAGTAACTATTACGCCAGATTTAACGGCAAACGCGCGGTCTTTGTAACTGCCAATCAAAAGGAACACACGAATATATTTGACATCATGGATGACCTAAAAATCCAGATTGCAGAATTTGAACAGCGCTTGCCTAAATCGATGACCTTACATTACGTCTTCGACCAATCCGAAAGCGTCGCTACTCGTATGAACAATTTTTTCTCGAACTTGCTGCAGGGGATGGTATTAGTCGGAATAGTAATTCTGCTCTCGTTAAGTGTGCGGTCGTCAATCATTGTGATGCTCGCCATCCCCATTTCAATCTTAATCGGCATCGGATTTGTAGATTTAAGCGGATATGGACTTGAACAGATATCGATTGCTGGATTGGTCATCGTACTCGGTATATTGGTGGATAACGCGATTGTTGTTACGGAAAACGTCTCTCGTTTCTTGAAGATGGGCTACGGCAATAAAGATGCGGCCGTCGAAGGGACCAGCCAAATCGGATGGGCTATTGTCAGTTCTACTGTGACCACCGTTCTTGCCTTTATTCCAATTATGATGATGAGGGACATTACCGGCGATTTTATCCGTAGTCTGCCGGTAACCGTCGTTTATACATTAACCGCATCTTTATTCATCGCGCTAACTTTAACGCCTTATCTTTCAAATAAGTTTTTGATAGAAATCCCCCTGGCCCCCTTTACAAAGGGGGGAATCAAAGCAGAGAAAGCTAAGAGGGAAAATAAGATACAGCGTTTTTTGAATTATTTGATTCAGTCTCCCTATCGAAAGATTTTAGGCTATGCCCTTTACCATAGCAAATTAGCAATAGCTATTGCGATGATGCTATTTTTAATTAGTCTGGCGTTATTTCCACTCGTCGGTGTCAGTTTCTTCCCCAAAGCTGAAAAACCGCAATTTTTCATCAATATCGAAACTCCGGAGGGCACAAGCCTGGATAAAACTGACGAAGTCGCAAAATATGTCGAATCGACGCTCTCTTCGAGAGAGGAGATAAAACACTACGCGACCAATGTTGGACGAGGTAATCCTCAAGTTTACTATAATGTGGGTTCAAAGAGAGGGATTACGCATGCCCAAATTTTTATAGAATTAAAGAGACGTGATTTGAAAATAATGTCGAATTTGATAGATGAACTGCGTGAAAAATTTGACGCATATACCGGCGCCCGTATCGAAGTTAAAGAGCTTGAGCAAGGACCGCCCGTCGAAGCGCCAATTGCCATAAAAGTTTTAGGGGACAATTTAGATGTTTTAAGGGATATCTCCCACGACGTAGAAAAGATAATTTCCTCAACGCCCGGCGCAATAAATATCGACAATCCTCTGAGCGCTTCTAAAACGGATTTGCGGGTGAACATAGACCGTGAAAAAGCGGGGATGTTGGGTGTGCCATTAGCGGATATTGATAGAACTATCAGAGCATGTATCGCCGGCATGACTGTCTCTAAGTATCGTGATAGTGAAGGTAAAGAATACAATATTGTAGTGCGTTTGCCCATCGACCGAAAACCTTCTCTCTCCGATTTTGATAAGATTTATGTCACTTCGGTAATCGGCGCACAGATACCTTTAAAGCAGGTCGCATCAGTTGAATTCGGCTCTAGTCCGCAGGAAATTACCCATTATAACCTTGGACGCAGTGTAACAATTACCGCCGACGTTCTCAGCGATTATTCCGTGGATAGGGTTACGGGGGAAATTATCTCCAAACTCGATGGCTACAATTGGCCGAAAAGCTATCGCTACTATGTCGGCGGAGAATTGGAAGCCCGTGAGGAATCGTTCGGCGGCATGGGAAGGGCGGCTGTCATCGCCGTGATCGCAATATTTGCGGTTCTCGTCTTACAGTTCAGGTCATTCACTCAACCGTTGATTGTGTTTGCCGCTATCCCTCTCGCCATTATCGGTTCTATCATCGCTTTGTTGATAACAGGCTATACATTTTCATTTACCGCTTTTGTCGGTTTGACCAGTCTAGTCGGTATCGTCGTCAACAATTCAATCATTTTAGTTGACTACACGAACAAGTTGCGGCGAGAAGGCAAAGATTTGATATCCGCTTTAAAAGAAGCCGGCGAAACACGCTTTAGACCAATTATCTTCACGACAGCGACCACTATCGGCGGTCTACTGCCAATCACATTACGAGGCGGAACGCTCTGGGCGCCTATGGGCTGGACTATCATTGGCGGTTTGATGGCGTCAACATTTTTGACGTTAATTATCGTGCCAGTT
>DTYX01000424.1 GCA_012961655.1 Candidatus Poribacteria bacterium | reverse complement strand
GCCGCCTTCAGGCGTGCAGAGTTTCAGGATGATTTACACCCATGTCCTCAATCGAGGCGGCATGGCAGTCCGCAGTCCGGTGGATGAGCCAAAGAGTTCAAACATCAGGATTTCTACGTGGACATGTTCGTGGACGACAACGTGCTCCACAACCCCCATTTCTGCACGGAAGCATGAACCCGTAAAAATCGAACATTATTAATGTGGAGGTAGGCATTCCTGCCCACCAATATTGCCACGACAACCTCAAATGATGAACACAACAAATCCATTCGTTACCATCCGTGCGATTATCATTGCTGCAATCCTTATCGTCATAAACAGCTACTGGCAGGCGCCGGTAAGTAGCACACTGGATATAGAGATTACTGACCTTGCTCTCTTTTGTAATGTTATTTTTATTCTCTTCGTATCGGTTTCACTCAACAATGCCTTCAAGCATTTCATACCGGCTCGGGCATTGCGACAAAGTGAACTGTTGACCATCTATGCGATGTTAGCCACGGCGACTGCGTTAAACGGGACGGACATGATTAAATGTTTAGTCTCGCTGCTTGGCAACGGCACATGGTACGCAACGCCTGAGAATGATTGGGAGAACCTTTTTGGAATACATCTCCCACACTGGTTGACAGTGAGCGACAGACAGGTGCTTAGGGGGTATTACGAAGGTCAATCGACGCTCTACAATTCCACTTACATTCAAGTGTGGTTACCCCGTGCATTGGCTTGGTCAAGTTTTGCTGTGGCGCTCATATTCGTAATGCTTTGTATCAATACCATTGTGCGGAAACAGTGGGTCAGAAATGAACGATTGACGTACCCTGTTGCCCAACTACCTTTTGAGATGACCCGAGTAGGAAAAGGCACGAGTCTCTTCAGAAATAGACTAATGTGGATAGGATTCTCTGTCGCTGCATTCATTAGCCTTGTGAATCAACTTCACATTTGGTATCCCGTCATTCCTGCTTTACCGATACAACCCTTCAACATGGGCAGATATTTCACAACTAAGCCGTGGAATGCAGTGAGATACATGTATCGCACATTCTATCCTTTCGCTATTGGTTTAGCTTATCTGATGCCACTTGACCTCATCGTCTCAACGTGGTGCTTCCATCTATTTTGGCAGGCTGAACGCGTGTTGGGTAGCGCCGCTGGATTCGCAAGCCTACCTGGATTTCCTTACGCGGAAGCTCAAGTTCGAGGTGGTTGGATAGCGTTGTTGCTGTTTGCTATCTGGATAGGTCGAAGGTATTTTCTCAATGTTATCGTGGAAGTATTCAAGGGCGCCAGAGCAAAGGACGGGGATAAGGAACTCTCAGATGAACCGATGAGCTATCGTAATGCGGTATTGGGCATCATTATCGGCTGCGTGTTTCTCATTACCTTTTGTCGCTACGCTGAGATGTCGGTGTGGATTATGGTCCCATTTTTTATAATCTACTTTGCATTTTCGATAGCTATCACGCGCATTCGTGCAGAGCTTGGCCCACCCGTGCATACGTTGAGGTGGGCGACACCAGACTACATCTTGATTACGACTTTGGGTTCACGTCGAATCGGTTCGAGGAACTTGATAGGGTTCGGTTTACTCCATTGGATTCTCGGCTCCGCAGGGCGCGAGAATCCGATGCCCATTCAACTGGAGACCTTTAAATTTGCAGAACGCATCCAGATGAAATCCAAAGGTATAATATTCGCAATCTTGCTTGCAGCGGTTATCGGTTCAATTTCAGGATTTTGGTCTTACCTGCATGACGCTTATAAAGTCGGCGCAGAATCGTATCGTGAGGGGCCATCGTGGGCGGCGGGTGTTGGTTTTCGCGTTCTTGAGTCTCGGCTACAAGTCCCTATGGACTGGCAACCACTGGAAGTGTTCTTTACTGTGGTCGGTTTTTTCTTCACACTGCTCATGTCCGCAATACGCGCCCGGTTCTTGTGGTGGCCCTTCCACCCCGTTGGCTATGTGATATCAGGAAGGTGGGGCATTGGTAGAATCTTGCTTCCACTGATATTAGCTTCAATCATAAAATGGGTGACGTTGAGATTTTCTGGAATCAAAGGCTATCGACGCTCTATTCCATTTTTCTTCGGCTTGATTCTTGGGGATTTTGTAGTGGGCAGCCTTTGGGCAACAATTGGTATCCTATTCCACGTCCCGGTCTATGTGTTTTGGACAGGATAACTCTACGGAGCGTTGGAGGCGAGGGATGACTATCTGTACATCTATTCGCCGGAAATGAGGATGAGACAATGACAACAGAACCTAAATTTGTCGATGCTACTGACGAGGTTGGCGGGTTTAATCCTAAGGAGAGAAGTGAAATCCTGCGATACGCGCCTCTTCCTGAACGATGGAACCGGACATTTCACGAACAGCAGCAGTGGAACAGGAGTCGTGTGGTTTGTGTTGGAGGGACTGTTGTTCGGCCAGCACGCTGAGAAAGACGGGAGGGATATTGTCGTAGCGGCATGCCTCCGTGCTGCCACTTTTAATTCATGCAATGCTCTCTCAATTTTCGGGCTCTATTAGTTAGGATTTATTTCACAGCGCAGTTTTTGTAAGTCGAAATGACGTAAGACGAAGTCGGAGGATTACTTATCGTAACCCCCTAAATCGGTGAGCGTAGCGAAGCGGTTTACGAAGCCATATTTCGACGTTTCCTACTTTCTGAGAAAATCCATTTTAGAAAAAGAGGTAAGAACTCCTGATTTGTCATCCTGGGACGAAGGCGAAGAATCTCATAAGGAAAATCCAAATCTCTATATACAAATTTCCCACAGAGGTTTGTGAGACAAAAATGGCGGCACGGAGACACGCCGCTACGAGACACATTTACCCTCCAAAAATTCTCTCATGGGGAATTTCTAAAATCTATCGAAAAAATTTGAAAATTCTCTTGACAAAAAAGTAAAATTATTGTATTCTACTATATCGTTGTTTCGGATAATTTATGAAACCTAACAATAAGAATGGCGTAATATACTATCCGATAGTTATTAGGTAAGAGAGTCTTTGTTGCATTGTCCAATTAAACGATCCATCATCTTGTTGCAAACTTAACAAATGTTCTACTGGATTGCTATTGTTTTTTGTC
>DTYX01000423.1 GCA_012961655.1 Candidatus Poribacteria bacterium | reverse complement strand
TCCCCATGAAAAAATTTTTGTAGCGACGTGCCTCCGTGCTGCCACTTCTGTTTCAATGGCTAAACGGCAAGAGCACTGTACCGCCACTTTTTGTTTCACGCACCTGTGGGGAATCTCTGCTAATAAGTCATTTTTACACTTGACATATAATGCCTATGGATGCTATCATATTCAACGTGAAAAAAGATAAGTTGTTTCTCAAAAAAAAACGATAAATGTTATGAAGGCAAATTTTTACTGCTTTGTAAATTATATTCCGATAGTCATTCTTTTTTAACTGCTCTAAGTGGCGTCCGCGCCACGATTTTTCTGGTCGCGGTGATTATTGGGCGTGGACGCCCTTTGAGCGCGGGTAATAAGGTTACTTCCTTACACTCTTTAAAGGCAGCGATTCTGCACCTAAAATTTAGTAAGAGATTCTGATGATAGATATTCATGCACATATAATTCCGGATGTCGATGATGGCGCCGAATCTATGGAAGATTCTATTGCCATGTTACGAAAGTCAGCCGCCAGCGGCGTCAATACAATAGTCGCTACCCCACATCTTCTTCCCGGTAGCTACATGGTTTCGGTTGATGGATGCGATGAGATATTACTAAAGCTAAGGAATTTAGCGGCTGAACTTAATATTCCTATTGAAATTCTATCCGGACGAGAATGCTATCTCACCCCTGAAATCTTTGAATTTGAAAAAGATTTACATAAATTGACCATAAACAATGCGGGGAAATATATTCTCGTAGAACTTCCTTTTCATGATACTCCCGATTATGTGTATCAACTAATATTCGATTTCCAAATGAAAGGTATAACGCCGATTATCGCGCATCCAGAACGTTATCATGATGTTATATATGACCCTAATTTTGTCAGAACTTTCATCGAGAAAGATTGTCTGATTCAAGTCAACATCGGTAGTGTCCTGGGAAAGTATGGTTCAGAGGTTAAGAAAACCAGCTATGTCTTATTGGAGAATCGAATGGCGCATATCGTGGCTTCAGATATGCATACTTCCCACTCAACGCCCTTGGGAAGCGGAGTTGACGCGGTGTCTGAAATAGTCGGTGAAGAGGAAAGCCGGAATTTGCTATATAGACGCTCCAAAGCATTGATAGAAGGTAGAGTTTTAGCTATACCTGAACCGTTGGATTATCGTCCGAAAAGAAACTTCTGGAATCTCTGGGGATTACTTGGTGAGTAATTCTATCACATTCTACTAATTTCAGCGATAATTGAACCGTAGGGAAATAGTTGATATTTGCACATCAGTCATGTTTATTCCAAGATTGAGTCGTACAATAAAAAATATTCAACGTCTGCGAGATATTATCAATGTGTTCGCCAAGCATGGTTTCGGTGACCTTTTGGACCGGATGAATCTCAGACGCGATTCTAAAGGTGAACTCTTCCGCCGATTTCGCCGAAGAGAGGAATCGGAATCCCTCAAACTGTCTATTCCGGAGAGATTGCGAATGGCTTTCGAAGAATTAGGGGCGACATTTATCAAATTGGGGCAAATCCTTAGCACTCGTCCAGATATTATTCCGCAAGAATTTATCACCGAATTAGAAAAACTCCAGAGTAACGCTCTCTCCTTTCCGTTTCCAGAGGTGGAAAGAATCATAGATGAGGATTTAAATCTACCAGTTGAAAAAATCTTCATGGAATTTGAACAAACACCCTTTGCCGCCGCCTCTATCGCCCAGGTGCATCGTGCAAAGTTAAACACAGGCGAGCGCGTCGTGGTAAAAATTCAACGCCCGGGCATTTATCAACTTGTCGAAACAGACATAAATATCCTCTCTGCAATTGCCAAACTACTGGAAAAGCATGTGGCTGAGAGCCGATTGTATAATCCAACGGAACTTATCGATGAATTCAAAAGAAACATTAGACGTGAATTAGATTTTACCACAGAGGGCGCAAATACTGACTATTTTTACCGTGTTCTGGCTGGTAATAAAAAGATAAAAATTCCTAAAGTCTACTGGCGGTTCACTAGCCGCCGAATCTTGACTCTCGAGGAGATACGCGGCATTAAAATAGATGTAATTGAAACGTTAGATGAAACAAGCATAAATCGAAAAGAGATTGCCAAAACTTGTATCGAACTTTTTTTCGAGCAAATTTTTAAGTACGGTTTCTTCCACGCCGACCCGCATCCGGGAAATTTATTTGTCCTTGAGGATGGACGTATCGGTTTGGTAGATTTCGGCATGGTTGGACATCTTAGCGGCGAAATGTTACGTTATATCACTTCATGGCTGTTGGCTTTGCTCAAGAAGGATGTTGACCAGATCGTAAAACTCTACCTACGCTTAGGTATCATCGATGATGATACGAATATCGTGAAGTTAAAGATTGAGATGGCAGAATTTTTAGACCGATATCTTAGTATGCCCTTAGAACAAATACGTATTGGCGAATTGATAAATGAGACCCTAATGGCTTCGATGCGATATCAAATCAAATTCCCCTCGAATTTTCTCATGTTGGGGAAAGCTATTATAACTATTGAAGGTGTGGTGACGCGACTCGACCCTGAATTTGAAATTTTGAATTTTACTCGCCCTTACACCACTCAACTCCTACGTCAACAACTGAGATTTAAAGGTCGGCTTCAAGATATATACGGTATCTTTGATGATGTCTCCTATATGGTCAGTGAATTACCTCTGCAACTCAATCAAATTCTGAGAAAACTCCAGAAGGGCAAACTCAGACTTGATATCGAATTGCCAAGCATCGACCGATTGAACCTGGAATTAGATAAAGTCAGCAACCGCATCTCATTTAGCCTTATCATAGCTGCTTTGATTGTGGGTTCATCTATAATAGTTCAAAATACAGGAGTGTTTGGCTATAGAGATGCTTTAGGGATATTGGGTTTCGCAGTGGCGGGAATATTGGGCTTGTGGTTGGTTATATCTATGTTGAGGTCGGGGAGGTTGTGAACGGAATTCGGAGTTCGGAATTTTTTCATCCCGGTTTAAAATTTGGAGATTTACTAAAATATGCCACGAATTTTGGGATTAGATGTCGGAGACGCCCGCATTGGTGTTTCCATTAGCGATGAGTTATGTATAACTGCTCACGGACTATGTACAATTCATCGGAGAAGTCTAAAAAAAGATATTCGCTCAGTTGAGAAAATAGTCGATGAATATAACGTGGAGAAGATTGTCATCGGGCTGCCGAAGATGCTCAGCGGCGAAATAGGCATCCAAGCGCAAAAAGTGCAGAGATTTATTTTTGCCTTACAAAAACTGAATATCCCAATTATAACCTGGGATGAACGATTGACAACCGCAGAAGCCCATCGAATCTTATCCGCAACAGACACATCAAGAAAAAAACGAAAAAAGGTAATTGACCAATTAGCGGCGTCCCTCATTTTAGATTCGTATCTAATTAGTATCCGTTGATTTTCTAGGTATTTAGGTTCGTAGTAAGGCAATTCATTGCCGTCTTGCTTGGCGCAATGAATTGCGCTACTACGAACGGCGCAATGAATTGCGTTACTACGAACGG
>DTYX01000422.1 GCA_012961655.1 Candidatus Poribacteria bacterium | reverse complement strand
TTTGCAACTTGAAAAGTTTACAGATAATTTACCAGCCAATGAGGTCAAGGGCGGAAGCATATTAAAGATAGGTGTTGACGTAAAACTTCCTAAGGGGAAAACAGTTCCAAATATCATTGTAATCGGTGGGGATGTCTTTATCGATGGCGAAGTCACACAGTATGTTATTGTAATTTTCGGCAACGTGTATCTAAATACCGACGCCCAGATTTTGGATGGTGTAGTAACATTACTTGGGAAAATAGATACGACATCCGATGGACAAATTCTAGGACATCGTGGTGAAATTACTAATATTGTGCAACTACTGAATGCTTTTATAGACTTAGCATCAGGAATGCCTAAGTCTGTTTGGGGAAAATGGGCTCTGGTCGGGTGGCGAATATCTATGTTTGCTGCTCTACTTCTAATACAACTACTTCTGGTTTCAAAATTTCATAAGAATGTCAAAAATATGACTGATGCCATTCCCAAAAGGTTTTTAGGGATTAGTCTGTTGGGAATACTTAGCATAGTTGGTATGATACCTATTGGCATATCATTATTCCTCTCCTTAGTAGGCATGCCGCTTTTGCTAATTCTATGGGCTTTTTTGTTCCTCGCTTGTTTATACGGTAAGGTAGCAATATCCCTCCTGATTGGGAACACTATTTTTCATCGAAATCGTCCCAATCACTTAGCCGTGCTAGTAGGATATGGAATTTATCGGATGGCGACATTTCTACCGTACTTATATTTGGGCAAAATTATATTTTTCGCCGCGAACGTAATCAGTATTGGTATCTGTATTCGGACAATTTTCGGCATGAAATCAGTTATTGGAGTGGCGAGTGATGAGTAAAACGCTTGGTGTAAGTTAAATTGTACTTTAAAGTGACTATACTAAAATAAAGCGTAATGCGTAATACGTAAAAATTACGTATTAACGACGTCTTACGCTTAGTAACGAGTATCAATCACAACAGATGAGATTCGAAAATGTATGGCTTTTATGCTTATTGATTTTGATTCCGCTTCTTGTATGGTTATATTTCAAGCGATACCGGTATAAAAGCGGAAGTATACTATTTTCTGACTTAACACTCGTAAGTCAATTGAATAAGTCCTTTTGGGTCAAATATCGTTTTGTGTTGGTTATATTGCGTATGCTTGTAATTTTGCTTATCATCATAGCGATTGCACGTCCACAAACAAGTCGTGGCTTCGAAGAGATTTCAACCGAAGGTATCGATATTATGTTGATTTTGGATGCTTCGGGCAGTATGAGAGCGGAGGATTTTAAGCCCCAAAACCGACTACAAGCGGCAAAAGAAGTGGTGAAAGAGTTTCTTCAAGGGCGGGAGAATGATAGAATCGGTTTAATAGTTTTCGCCGGCAAAAGCTACACTCAATGCCCCCTGACTTTGGATTATAATATTCTTGAAGAACTTCTCGACCATGTAGAAGTCGGAATAATCGAGGATGGTACGGCAATAGGATTAGCGATTGCTAATGCGGTAGACCGACTAAAGGATTCGAAAGCGAAGAGCAAGGTAGCGGTTCTGCTGACAGATGGTGAAAATAACAGATGGGAAATTGCTCCTATCACTGCCGCACGCGCAGCCGCGGCCATGAACATAAGAATATACACAATCGGCATTGGGAGCATCTACGGCGGCGCGCCTATTCCTGTGGATACAGTATTTGGCAAAGATTATATCCGAGTCGATGGAGAATTAGTCTTGACGAAATTAGATGAGGATACCCTACGGAGAATCGCAAACGAAACATCAGCCCGTTATTTTAGGGCTACCGACGAAAAAAAATTGTCCCAAATCTACGAAGAAATAAGCAAGTTAGAAACCACAAAGCTTAATGTAAAAAGATATATTAGGCACAATGAGTTAACGGCATATTTTCTGTTGCCAGCCGCTATTTTACTGCTATTGGAAATCATATTGTCGAATACAAGGTTTCGTAAGATACCATAACAAGGGTTCTATGTGGATTTTGGGGGAAAGCGACTGTGTGAGGCGTAATTCGTAATGCGCAAGTTCTTTTTGAAAAATGCCTGCGAAATTTCAACTTGGATTTATATACCATGTCACTTTACAAATGGGAAGGCGAACAATTTAGAAAACTTCAGCAGAGTAGTTTTGACCAAGAGCGAGATTTTGAAGATTTATTAGCTAGAGACCCGACTATCTTACTCAATAACGAAGAACTGCTAATTATCAGTAGACAATCAAGAACAACGAGGCAACCAAAATACGACTTGCTTGCGCTCGATAGCAGGGGAAATTGCGTCGTCATTGAGTTAAAAAAAGGCAAGCTGCCTCGAAAGGCGATAGCGCAGATTTTAGAATACGCCGCGTCGGTATCGAGACTATCGTACACCGCTCTTGATAACTTAGCGCGCGAATGGTTTGTTTCAAATGGACGTGAATATACCTCTCTGCTTGACATACATAGCAGATTATTTGAATACGAAATCGGCGCAATACGTGAAGCACAATTCAACCGACGCCAACGTCTAATTTTGATATCTGAAGGCGCCGACAAAAAAGCGCTGGAAGTGGTGGAATATCTCATGAGCCTTGGGGTAGATATTACTTACATCTCATATCTATCTTATGGGGCGCAAGACGAGATTCTCATTACCACGGAAACGATACTCGGACACAACGTGATTTCAGAAAAAAAGAGAACTGTTTATACCACTGGACGACGCTTGACCCGCGATATCTTTCGGGATACATTATCAAAAAATGACGAATTGAGACCGGTGGCTGAGCAATTCTTGCAATATTTGGATGATTGCGGCGCCAGTATACGCAATCGAGTAAACTGGCTCAGAGTGACGATAGGCGGCAAATGGTGGATAGATACATATCCATCCAAACGAGCTACGCACTTCCGCGTGAATGCGCATGGCGATTTTACGCCTGAACAGATTGCCGAATGCCACGCCAACCTTCCCGCCGTAACTCTGAGAAAATTCGGCGTCTCTTTCAATATAATGTCCCAAGATAACTTGAAATATGCTATTGAGTTATTCGAGCATACGCGGAATATTATTTTAGAAGATTAAGTAAGTTCTAAAAAAGAACGTCAACTTTTTTCGAGAATGCCTCTGGGCGTGGGACAAGGAGCTGGGAGCTAGGAGCTGTGATTCTGTGGGT
>DTYX01000421.1 GCA_012961655.1 Candidatus Poribacteria bacterium | reverse complement strand
TTCAATATGTTCCCACACTCAAGTCGGAAGGAGCGGATCTATTTTTTCATTCCGAAATCCGAATTCCATAAAAGGAGGAGAAATGAGTAAAATATTAAAATCAGGCGCGGCGCGGAGCAACATTACCCCGTTGCTGGGAACATCGCTGGCGGGATATTTTAATGACCGCAAAGCGGTAGACGTGCTGGACGATTTGCACGCAAAGGCGTTGGTGTTGGATAACGGCGAGACGAAAATTGCTCTGGTCGTTTGTGATTTGATTGTCTTGGAGGGAGAGTATGTCAATCGCGCCCGGCAAATCATTGAATCGCATTGCGGCATCCCTCCCGAAAATGTCATGATAAGTTGCACGCACACTCATACTGGCCCTGCGACGGCGGGATTGCTGGGCGTAGATAAAGAGGAAGAATATCTCGAATTCCTTGTGCCGCGTATCGCAGATAGCGTTCAGATGGCAAACCGCCGGCTTCAAGACGCTCAAATCGGTATCGGTGTGGGACATGAAGAGCGGCTGACATTCAACCGGCGCTACTGGATGAAAGATGGGACAGTCCGCACAAATCCAGGATATAAAAATCCCGACATTGTGCGTCCAGCGGCTCCGATTGACCCGGATGTCGGAGTGATGCGGGTTATCGGCGCTGATAGTCAGACGATAGCCCTGCTGACGAATTTTGCCCTGCACTACGTCGGCGGCGGCCCATCCGATGCTGTATCGGCGGATTATTTCGCCTTCTGGGCCGATTCTATCCAACGGATGCACGAAGAAAAATTTATCGCAATTCTTGCCAACGGTTGCTGCGGCGACATTAACAACGTCGATGTCAACAATCCTCCCAGCCGCACAGGCGGATATGAACACGCCAAGCATGTAGCGGCAATTCTGGCAGCGGATGTCTTTAGCGTCTCGGAAAATCTGAGATTTTCCCCAGAATGCCGCCTAGCGGCTGTCCGCGAGAAACTGAACATCCCCATCCGGCCTATTACCAATGAGGATGTTAAAAAGGCGCGACAAATGCTTAATGGCGCTTCTGAACCACTCAACCGAGACCAGGCTTACGCGCGGGAACTGTTGTTCCTGGCAGAAATGGAACCGAAAATTGAAACAGAGGTACAAGTTATAGCGATAAATGACCTGGCAATCGTTGCTCTGCCGGGCGAGATGTTCGTGGAAATCGGTCTGGAAATCAAACGCCAATCGCCCTTCAAGTATACCTTCGTCGTTGAACTGGCGAACGATTATGTGGGCTATGTTCCGACCGTCAAAGCCTTTGACGAAGGCGGCTATGAAACGATGTTTGCACGCTCTAGCAAATTAGCGCCTGAAGCAGCAACGCAATTTACAGAGAGCGCGGTTAGGTTGTTGGGTAAATTTCAAAAATAAAAGTTTATCACCGGTCTAAAGACATAATAGAGAGATTTAAAATTTCGGTTCATATAGTTATACCAGGCGTTTTCACTATCGACGCTTAACAATTCGCCTGTCCAGCTTACGGTTAACGGATAATATATCAAGTTTATCATCCGCCGGCATAGCTGGGTAACAACATCACCTTATCACAGTTGTGTAATTTCGTTTTCAGACCGTCCAGCAATTCCATAAACCGGCCGTTGATGATAATTCTGACATAACCGTGTAGTCGTCCCTCAGCATTGAATAACGCATCACGGGCGCAGTTATGCTCTGTGACCAATTTATCAAGCAAGTCTATAACTGTATCGCCCTCGTTTATCGACAGAGTTAAGTTCTTCGATTCCCCGCCGAAGAAGACATCACCCAGCCAGGATGTGATTTTTACTTCTACTGTATTCATGCTGTTATATCCGGGATAAGCGATTCCAATCCCAACTGTTTTAGAGTTTCGGAAAGCGGTTTGCCCGTATCCTTGTCCCAGCCCATCAAGTCGTAATAATTGCGAACCATCGATTTCCACCCGGGCATGATACTTTTCCCCTGCGCAGGTCCATCGACTGGTGTTGAACCGTAGCGCGGAGAGGGGGCTTCCAAATCGGTTGTTAGCCCGTGTCTGAAGTTAAATACACGCAACTGATTCACGATGCGTCGTCCAATGCGCATCGCGTCTGAGAGTGTGAGTTCCCAGCCAGTTGCGGCGTTCACACAATCGATGGTGAGTGATGGGTCTACGGTGCAGAAGCGGCACGTCCCAAGACAATCTTCAAATTGCCGCCAACCGTTCACTTTGGCGTTTACAGCGGATACTTCTTTGGACGAAAATGCGTCGCTGACGGGTTGCATTCCCAACGCCTCCGGATTCACCCCGCCGAAAGTCGCTTCAATGGTGCTGGTATTGGTTACACAGGTATCCAAAAGTTCGGACCATCTGCCACGATGGTCATGGCCGCGTGGGCTTGCGCCCTTCAACGTGTAAATGCCCATATTTGGCGCTTCGCCGCCGATTTTTTCCGATGCGCGCTTTACACCTTCCGCGAACAAATCGCCGCACCCCTCACGTTTAGCGATTTTATGTAGCATGGCGCGCGCCGCTTCCACATTGCCCCAGCTCATATCGAGACCATCGGTGTCATCTTTGGTGAGGATGCCTTTCTCGTAGCACTCCATCACCCAAGCCATCACCCAGCCCGATTCATTGACATCCAAACCCAGCCGGTCGGTTACATTCGTCAGCATCACTACTGCGCCGGCGTCCGTATTGCCGATGAGGGAGCCCCAGGCCGCAGCGCATTCATATTCAGGCTCTTCTCCCTCGAATCCCGCGTAAGGTCCCTCGGTCACTCGCATGATATAGCAATGGCGCATCCGACACGCCCAGCATGGATTCGGCTTGTGTTCAAAATGGGTTCGCATGTACTGACCATTGAGTTTTTCGTGTTCTGCAAAAACGCTGGTCGTATAGTTTTTTATCGGCAACCAGCCGCCCAGCGCCGCGCTGGAGAGCCCACCTGCTGTTCCCCACTTATACAAAGCGCCGCCGCGATGATTTTTGGAAACTTCAAATAACTGTCTCGAGAGTTCAGAAAGATGTTCACCGTCTTTAATTTCAAGGCGATTATTTCCGCGTTCTACGGCGATGGCTTTGAGATTTTTCTTACCCATCACCGCGCCGACGCCGTTATGAGCCGCGACGTGTCCTTTGTCTCCCACAATCGCGGCAAAGCGCGCCAGATTTTCTCCCGCCGGCCCAATCCCAAAGATACTTAGCCTGCGTCCTCCGCCGAGTTCCTCGCGTATCGCGTCCTCAGTCTTCCAGGTATCTTTTCCGGAAAGATGACTTGCGTCTCTAATTTCCGCTTGTCCATCGCGGATATAGAGGTATACAAACCTGTCAGCGACGCCTTGAAGGATAATGCCGTCAAAGCCGGCAAGCTTCAGAAAAGCCCCGAAGAAGCCATTTGCCTGGGTTGCAACAGCTAAGTTCGTCATCGGTCCTTTGGTGACCACTGAAAATGTTCCGGAACCGGAAACTCGGGTCGCGCCCAGCGGACCGGATGCGATAATCATGCGATTATCTGGGGAATCCCATTCAACGCTCGGCGGAACCTCTTCATAAAGATATTTCGTCCCCAATCCCGTTCCGCCGACGTATCTTTTTAATGTTTCCGCATCCAGTTTCTCTGTTATCGCCTGTTCGTCAGTGAGATTGACTCTCAAAATCTTGCCAGTGTAACCATATAATTTTCCTGACATATCAAATCACCTCTTGTGTTGTTGTATAACCGCCCATTTACGACCCATGTCGATTGAAAATCCTTTAAAATCAGCGGGGTCAGACAATCAGCGGCCCTAATTTTACCCAAACTCAGGATATCCCTTAATTTCCTTGTATATTACTTGTACAGCGACTTTTATCATTGCGACAACTGGAACAGCCACTAGGATTCCGAACAACCCAAAGAACTGACTACCTATTAAGACAACTATAATTATTGTAACCGGTCCCAAATCTACGCTTTTGCCCACAACTATAGGGACGATGATAGCATTGTCAATAAATTGAAGAAGAAAGGTTAGAGCTATCACCAGTGGTACACTCCACTCCCCGAACGGCGGATAAACCAACGCGATGATACAAGCCGGAATCGCGCCTAAAACAGGCCCAAAGTAAGGGATGATATTAGCAACCCCCGCAAGTATCCCCAAAAAGATGTAAAAGCGAACTTTTAAAACGGCGAACCCTATAATGCCAATGGCGGATAAGATGATAGTTTCCAACACCCGGCTGCGCAAATATTGACCCAATTGTCGGTCTAACTCGCTTATCAAAACCAACGTCGTCTCGAAGTATCTGTTCGGCACTATTTCGATAAATCTCTTCTTTGCTCTTTCGCCTCCGCAGAGCATAAAAAATGTCATAAACGGAACTATGACCAACATGGATATGATGGGCATTATTTGGCTGGAGATGCCGGAGATAACTGACATTGTATTTTCGATTCTGGAAGAGACCCAATTCTGAAGGTTCTCGATTGTCAACTTTTCCGATAGCTTTAAACTCTCAAGCTGTGGGATTGCTTCCTTGAGCTTAGATTCCCATTCAGCGATTTTAACCTTCAGCGTTTCAGTCATCTCGGGCAGGTCAGTTTTGAACGTGGCAAGTTGCGAGGTAATCCTATCTGTTATTACCAACGCCGTAAGTATCAAAATTCCTACAATGACGATGGACAATCCTGTGACAACTAAGGTTCTATTGACCCCACTACGTTCAAAGATATTCACAACTGGACTCAAGACGTAAGCTATCAGAAAGGAGATAACAAGCAAGCTTAAAATATCTCTTACAAGGTATATAAGGTATGCAATGATAGCTAAGGTTATAACAGAAGTCCCCAGCGCTATCAACTGCAAGGCGCTCTCCAATTTTTGTGAACGTCTCGCTCGCTCTGAGGTATCCTGTACGATAACCGAAGTCGCGACCGCTTTTGTTTGCATCGTCAAATCATTACTTTCCGCAGGCGCAGCGGAAATCTCAGTCGGAACAGACGGCATCTGGGCAACGTCTACAATTTCTAAATCTATCTCGTTATTTATGTTCCCTTTCATCCTTCGTCTCCCCTTCGGAATTAAAGACACCCACGCTCCGACTCCTCAGCCTCTCTTCCAACGGTTGCTTTTGCCCGCAGGTGTTTAACTTCCTCAGCAAGCCTTTCCAACTTTTCATTGGTTACTCGCAAGCGAACGGCAACTATCTGAGCAAGCTTAAAGAGGATTTTTGAAGCTAATTTTGGGTCCCGCTCGATAAGTTGTAACAATTCCGGTCTGAATAACCCTATAACTTGAGATGGGGTAATGGCTGTAATAGTTGCTGTTCGCGGCGCGTTGTCCAATAAACCTACATCTCCAAAGAAATCCCCTTCGCTCATTGTAGCAAGCCTTATCTCAATCCCTTCATCAGAACGTCTGGTAACTTTTACCTCTCCGCGCATTATCACATACATTCCAGCGGACGGTTGCCCCTTTTGAACTATTTCCTCACCTTCTTTGTATTTACGCTTATGAGCGATGCGAACTATCTTTTGAATCTCACGTTTGTTCAACTCGGAAAAAATCGGCACATTCGCCAGAGCCGACGCCATATCCTTTTCAGTCTCAGACTTACTTTCACGCCTGAAAATGTTGCCCCAAATTGTACTTTCATTTGTATGAGGCATATTGAATACCTCCTGTATTCGTAGAGAGCGCGCTGACAATCAACGCGCGCTTCGCCCGTGTTCGTTTATAAAGTTAGCGGTATCAAATATATAGCAAAGGTCTGTCCTTTTGTCAATAATAAATTCGAGTTTTTCTTGTTGACACCATTATCCAAAATGAGTATACTTAGTAGGTCGCAATCTTTACATTTGTAGGTCGAAATTCAGATTTCGACTTCAATGTTTATCGGTAATCAAAGATGTCGATTTTAGAAAATCCACCTACAATTGTGAAGTACTGATACTAACTCCGAAATGCAATGTGCGAATCGGAATTGGATGAATGTAAGGAGTTGGATATGAAAGTTGCAACAGCACAAGAGATGCGCTCTATCGACGCGCAAACCATCGAGATGGTAGGCATCCCAGGGATTGTCCTGATGGAAAATGCGGGACAGGCGGTGACAAAAATTGTAAAGGAGATATTGGATGATGGAAAACGGGTGGCAATATTTGTAGGCCGTGGCAATAACGGCGGCGATGGATTGGTCGTCGCGCGGTATTTGGCGCTATCTGGGTTCAATGTTACAATTTACTTGCTCTCAGAAGCGGAACGTTTTAGGGGCGATGCCAAAACTAATCTTCAGATTGCGCAAAATCTACAATTGAAAATAAAATTGCTCTTATCGCAAGAACAACTGTCAGCATATCGCGATGAAATTCAATTATGTGGCGTCATCGTGGATTCAATATTCGGCACAGGTTTGAAGGGAGCGGTCAGAGGATTTGCCGCCGAGTTAATTGCATTTATCAATTCTACTGGCAAGCCGATAGTCGCGGTTGACCTGCCATCAGGCTTGGATGCGGATACGGGACGAGCCGAAAGTGTATGCGTTCATGCTACGCACACTGTAACAATCGGTTTGCCAAAACGCGGACTAATGCTTTACCCCGGCGCGGATTTTACAGGTACATTAACTGTAGCGGATATCGGTTTCCCACAGAGCATTATCGATGCGCAGGACATCAAGGTCAACTGGGTTCAAAAGGACGAAGCCAACCGATTGATGCCACCGCGTCCGCGCAACTCACACAAAGGCACATTTGGGCATCTCTTTGTCATCGCGGGTTCTGTCGGATTGACCGGCGCGGCGGTATTAGCCAGCGAAGCGGCGTTGAGAATCGGCGCGGGGATGGTAACCCTTGGCATCCCGAAAAGCTTGAACCCCATCATGGAGGAAAAACTTACGGAAGTCATGACCATTCCACTGCCTGAAACTGATTCGCAATCACTGGCATTGAAAGCTAAAAGCAAAATTTTCGATTTTTTAGAGAGAACCGATGTCGTCGCCATTGGGCCTGGACTTTCGAGAAATCCTCAGACCATTGAGTTAATTCATCAACTCAGCGCCGAAATTAAATTGCCAAAGGTCATCGACGCGGATGGGCTAAACGCCCTTTCAGAAAAACGAGAACTTCTCAACCAACTCGATTCCCAAACAATTCTCACCCCGCATCCGGGGGAGATGGCGAGATTGCTAGATTGTTCACCTGGGGAAGTCGAATCCGACCGCATCGACGTCGCACAACAATTCGCGGGAAAATATGGTCTTACGTTAGTGCTCAAGGGTGTTCCAACTGTCGTCGCTTCAGCTTCCGGCGAAATTCACATCAATTCGACGGGAAATCCGGGCATGGCGACGGCGGGCGTGGGCGATGTTCTCACAGGTGTGATTGCAGGATTGCTCGCTCAAGGGCTTAAACCGGTAGATGCCGCTGTGCTTGGGGCCTATCTGCATGGCTTGGCAGGGGATATCGCCGCTGAAAAAGTTGGAAAAAGTGGACTGATTGCGGGAGATGTGTTGAATATGTTGCCCAAGACGCTGGATTGTTAAGTTATACACTACATCATAATCCTTGATAAAACAATGCTGTATAATTCCCTTAGCTGAGATGACGATAAGAAGAAGGGGTTCAAAGATGGAAACTGTTCAGATTCAATTACTACTCTCAGTTGCTTCAAAAGAGTAGCACAACTTTTAGTATTAGGAGAGAAGTTCCATGTCTGAAAAATCACTCAAAGCAGGTGTTGCAACGGTAAATATCCCCCCGCCGGTGGGATGTTATCTTCAAGGTTACACCCGAGGTAAGCCGTCTGTAGGGATTCACGATGATTTGTACGCTAAGGCGATGGTCTTTGACGATTCCGAGACAAAAGCAGCTATTGTAACCGCGGACTTGATAGGTTTTGAATATGCTTCCATCTCGGCTATCCGTAAATATATCGAGCAAACGACTGATGTTCTCGGCAGAAATGTCATGGTCGCCGCGTCTCATACCCACGCCGGACCGGCGATAATGAATTTAGGCGGTGACCCGACTGATGAATCTTATGTGAGAGAATTAGAAAAAAAGATCGCCGGCGTTGTCTGCATGGCAGCCGCTGAACTGCAGCCGGTTACCATTGGTTTCGGCACTGGGGGGATGGATTTCAACGTCAACCGTCGCTTGACGACGTCGCCTGGGGTGACACCGATGTTGCCCAATCCTGATGGCGTCGTCGACCGACGCGTCAAAGTCATTCGGGTAGATGCCGGCGAGGACACGCCGTTGGCTGTGTTGATGCACTATGTTTGTCATGCGACGGTGTTCGGCGGGGCGAATTTATACATCAGCGGCGATTATCCAGGCAGAACGCAACGTTTCGCAGAACATGCCTACAATTCCGCAACGACTGCGCTATTTCTGCAGGGCTGTTGCGGTAATATCCGTCCTCATCTAGTCAATGAAGAGGGACGATTCCGCGCTGGCAGTCCGGCTGAATTAGATCGAATCGGGAGACGTTTGGGGACAGAAGTGGTGAAAGTCTGCGAAGGGATTCAAACTCGTCCAGCTTCCAACATCGCAGTAGCATCGAAACTGTTTGGGATTCCATATCATGAACTTCCCACAGAGACAGAATTGCAGGAATCCATTAAAGCGGAACAAAATGTCGAATGGGCGAAAATGATGTTAAAACGTCTAAAAGCGGGAACATTAAAGCCGGAAGTCGAAATTGAGATTCAGGTAATGAAACTGGATGATACTTGGTTTGTGACGCTGCCGGGGGAGCCATTCCTTGAAATCGGGTTGCAGATTGAAGAACAACTCAAAGGCAATGTCTTTGTCATCGGATATGCCAACGGCAATGTCGGCTATCTTTGCACCGCGGCGTCCTATTCAGAGGGCGGATATGAGCCTGTGGGGTCATGCAAAGGATATTTCCAACCCGCCCAACTCCGTCCTGAGACAGAACAATTGCTCGTGGATACAGCGCATGAGATTGCCCAGCAGTTGGAATAAAACCCGAGAGCGTTGCAAACGAGATTCCCGTATTGATAGGGTTTGAGGCGCCTCCC
>DTYX01000420.1 GCA_012961655.1 Candidatus Poribacteria bacterium | reverse complement strand
TGTCAATAAAATAGTTTGTAACGCAAGTTTGAAACTTGCGCTACATCTTAATCTCTTCTCATGGGAAATTTCTGTTTCAGAAAAACTTGCTTTTATCTTCAATAAATGATATATTTTCAATACTATTTTGGTTAATTTTGATATTCTGTTATTTATCACAAAACTTTGAAACCGCTAATTTCACGGAACAGTTATTCGCGGTAATCCTCAGCAACTTCATTAAGATTTTCCAATAAAATAAATATAACCTCCAAGTAAGGTGTAATAAATTATGTTGAACCGAAGTAGTCGACTAATGACTTCGCCTTCTCAGAAGAGAAGCGGAAATATTTTAATCAGACCCAAAAGTATCGACCCGGAAACAACGAACATCAACCACGAAGCCCTTGCTAACAAAATAGAACAAGCCTCTGAATCGTTTAGTTATCGTAGAAGCCGCAGGACGACAGCAGCATTGTTCATTGCATTAGTTGTGCATGTACTGGTATTTATATCTATCGCATTTTTTATCAAGACGAAGTATGAACCGCAAGAGTTTATTGGCGTAGAATGGGTAGAGGTTCCAGCCCCGGTGTTGCGAGAGATACAGCGAAAACCGATGAATAAGCTGTTTCAACAGGAGTTTAACACCAGGGATATAACGACAAAATCAACGCCTAGCTTCAATGAACCCGCTCCAGATATAACCGGAGCAGTTGCAAAGGGACCTGACCTGGTGCCAACGAAAGTGCGCCTTAATCTAAGTCGTGACCCCAGTGAAACTTTAGCGACAGTTACTACCGACGCGGACATTCCGAAAAACATCGGCGATTTTACCGTCTCAGTCAGTGGTGGAGCTTCAGGTACGCCTGGTGGTACAGGATTAGGTAGCGGCGCAGAAGATGGAGTCGCATCAGCCATCGGCCGCGGTGGCGGCGGTGGATTATCCCTTGTGCGTGAAACTGGCGCAGATGGTCTTGGCGATATATCCGGCGATGAGTTTACGGATTTAATTACTATCCCTGAGAACAAGTTGGGCGCAATACTCGTCGGCGAAGGGCGGGACATCATGGGTTATATTCGGCTTATCCGTTTGAAACATTCACTTTCCGACTGGTGGCAAGACCCAACTGCAATGCCAAGTTTTATGGATTGGCTGAAAGAACATACCCGCATCCGGGCTGATATGAAAGTCGCTGGCGGCGCGCTACCGCTGACTGATCCGATGATCCTTGAGGCGCCGCTTGTCTTCATGACGGGACATGACAAGGATATCACAATTAGTCGCAATATGGTCAAAGGCGGCCCGCTCACTGATTCGTTTTCTCAGGAAGAACGAGCGGCGTTGCGCAAATATATCATAGAGAGTAAAGGTACTCTATTTTTCGATGATTGCGGATTTAACGGGCTCTTTGCGGCAAAAGTCGAAGAGGAGCTGAGAATGGTCTTTCCGGAATACGATTTGAAACATATTCCTTATGACCACGAAATCTACCATATTTACTATGAACTGCCCAAGCCGCCCAACGGTGGCGATATATTCTGGAATTCGGAAAATAACCCCCAGGTAACCAAATTTCCATACCAACGAGGGATGACTATTGATAAGCGACTTGCCATTGTCTTCAATCGCAAAGACTATCTATGCGCGATGGAAACGGCAGAAATCCCTAGCCGTACCATGCTACGTCTGCGGAGGTCTATCGCGGTTCATAAATTTATGACGAATTTGTTAGTCTATGCTATGAAGTATGGTGGGAATACTGACCGCTCCGATTACATCACGCGTAAATGAATGATTTTAAAGACAGTAAAAGCTTGGGAGGATATGTTAATGAACGTTAAACAAGAGAAAACATTGATACTCATCAAACCCGATGGCGTAATGCGCGGGCTTATTGGTGAAATAATCAAACGATTTGAACAATGTGGTTTGAAAATTATTGGCTTGAAAATGGTACAACCGAGCAAGGATTTCGTTGCCCGTCATTATTCGGGTTCGGAGGAATGGCTGAGAGGAATGGGGCAAAAAGCCCTCAATTCTTTTGCTCAACATAATGTGGATGCTGAAAAAGCGATGGGTACCAAAGACCCATTGGAAATTGGGCGAATGATTCAGCAATGGAACACGGGTTATTTGTCATCCGGCCCTGTAGTTGCCATGGTCATAGAGGGGATTTATGCTATAACCGCTGTCCGCAAAATCATCGGGTTCACAATTCCGGCGCAAGCTGATGTGGGAACTATACGCGGCGATTATTCGATAGATTCAAACAACGTCGCGAATCTCGAAAAACGCTCGACCAAAAATTTGATTCATGCCGCCGGGGATGAGGAAGAAGCCGCTCACGAAATTAAACACTGGTTTTCTGATGAAGAGTTAGTCAGCTATGAAAGATGCGATGCGGATGCAATGTTTTAGGCATAAATTTGACTTTGTGTCTTTTTCGTAGTCCCAAATTATGAATTGTAACGACTCAGTCATTTTAAAATTTAAGGAGGTTGACCATGTTTTTTCATTTCGACCCTGCTTACTTCATCATCGTTGGTCCAGCGTTTATCCTGGCGATAATCGCTCAAATCTGGGTTAAAGGCGCGTTTTCCAAATATTCGCAAGTCGCATCATCCAGTGGCTATTCCGGCGCCCAAGCGGCGCAGAGGATTCTACAAGCCAATGGAATAAACGATGTTAGTGTCGAGCAGACAACGGGGTTTCTTTCCGACCATTATGACCCACGCTCAAAAGTGCTCCGTCTTTCCCCCGATATATATCAAGGGCGTTCGCTTGCTTCAATTGGGGTTGCCGCTCACGAAGCCGGCCATGCGCTTCAGCACGCCTACGGGTATGCACCGCTGAACCTACGGTCGGGATTAGTGCCAGTAACGCAGGTCGGTTCATGGCTTGCCTGGCCGCTCTTTTTCATCGGAATGTTTATCGACCCACTTATCGCCTGGGTGGGGGTTATGTTATTTGGAGCCGTTGTTTTGTTCCAGATGGTAACTCTACCTGTCGAATTTAACGCATCTAAGCGCGCTGTTGAACAAATTCAACAGGTCGGGATAGTCAATCCCAACGAAGCCATTGCTGCGAGACGTGTACTTAACGCGGCGGCGATGACTTACGTTGCCGCGACTATCCAGGCGTCTTTAACTCTTCTTTATTTTCTGATGAGGATGGGACTTTTGGGCGGACGTGATGAATGATGGTGCTCATTTTAATAGATGCAGTAGTACTCTGTGAAATATGTTTTAACTTAATTCCAAAATCCCGTAGCGTCGCTGT
>DTYX01000419.1 GCA_012961655.1 Candidatus Poribacteria bacterium | reverse complement strand
TCCGATCTTTGAGGTCGCTGCTGTCGTTTATAGGTGATTGAGACTTCGGTTTAAACTTTTCACTGTCCTTCATCTTCCAGCCAGGCCCGTCGGATTCAAAAGTAAAAGCGATTCCTTTTGTCCAATACCACCATTCCTCTATCTTGCGGCCAAATTGGGTGAATTGATAAATATCCTCTGGCTCGCCATATTGTTGTCGGATATTCCGTCTGTTTCCATCATTAATTTGAGCGATTCCGCCTTGGTCATCGATGTAAATAGCGCTGATGTAGATGTCGATGTAAGGCGTTATTCTATTTGGAAAGACTGAAATTAGTTGTGGCTTCCCCGTCATCGGCGCATTTGTGCCGTAAACCCCCACGCCATCTCTGATTCCCGCATGGTGGTTCGCGTCAATATCGACGATAGCCATGACATAATAATCCCCAACATCCAGAGGATACGCATAACTACCATCATCTTCTATCTCTAACGGGACAACTACAGGAGCAGGAGCTTCATCGGAAGTTGTGGAATTAACGCTATCGCCGCCGGCGGCAAATTTTGGTGTCTCGGAAATCAGCAGCATTACTTCCTTGAATTTCTGTCCCTCCCAGATAATTTTGCCTGAAATACCGCTGCCTTCAAATGGCGTTTTGTTGCTATCTAAACGCAATCCCTCAATGGCCTTCAATTGACCAGACGCATCGTATTTAGAACTGATGAATATCTCAATCTCCTGAGTATCCCTCTCGCCAAGAGTCAGCTTCGCCGGCGGTTTTTGAGTGATGTCCGTTGTGCCGTAGCCGCCGATGCCATCGCTGGCGCTGTATTTACCATCACCGTCAGCATCAACGCTGGCGGTAATGTAATAGTCTCCGGCTGGCAGAGTCAAACTGAAATTGCCATTTTCATCAACTGCGACTTCTCTCATTGGTCTCGTTAAAGTTGGGTCATTGTAAACTTGAATAACACTATTATTCACCGTATGTTCAGGCCAGATAACCTTGCCCGATACCGTCGCGGTTTCAGCGCCGGGGGCAATCTGAATCTCCTCGCCATCTTGAAGCGAAATAATCCGTCCCGACTCTTCTTGCCGACCAATAATGGCTATCTCCACATCTTGCGTCATTTCCCTTGGCTCAACTAAAACTGGCTTGGGGAATGTTCCCTTCAAGTTATTCATGCCGTAGATGCCAAATTCATCTCCCGCATCAAACAGGTTCGTTCCATTCTCATCTATGATGGCAAGCAGATAATATTTGCCCGGCTGCACATTGAGGGTGAATTTTCCATCTTCATCGACTTCAGCTTGCGCGGCGCGATAATTCCAGGAAAGGTCGGTATATGCCAATATAATTCCATCTGTTAATGTATGTTCGGGCCAGGATACTCGTCCAGTAATGCCCGTTGATATTTCGTCGAGTTCCATTTTAAAACTTTTGGTTTGCTGGACTTCCGCGTCGTTCACAGACAGTATCTGAGTTTTATCTCCAACTTGAACCATCATCGCCGTGATAGAGATATCTAAGTTTTCCCGACGTTCTTTCGGCGCGACTGTTATCGCCTGTTTCTGTTGTGACCTATCATTCCAATCCGTTATGCCGTAAATACCCATACCATCGCCAACATCAAATCCGCCACTTCGGTTTTCGTCCACAAAAGCCACTAGATAGTAAGCGCCCGGTTCCAATCGGAGTTCGTAATATCCACTCTCATTCATCAAAATACCAGCAGTATAAAGGTCTTTCAGATTTTCATCTTTATAGACCTGGACGGTCGTTTGAGAAATGTCGTGACCGTTCCAGGTCACCCTACCGGTAATGATTGCCGCGTTTTCATCTAATACCTGCTTTACGGCGGATTCCTGGGCTAAGGAGAGTAACGTCAGAGAGAACCAGTAGCATATCAAAATAGAAGTAAATTTATGATTTCTGACTATTGCGCGCATTTTCGATCGACCTCCAGTTTCCGGTTGATGAATCTTTTCACTTGACAACCCACGCGTGAGATGTTAAATTTAAGCAAGATGTTACATTATAATTGGCTACAAGTCAAGAAAATTCGTTAGAATATATAGTAATTGGGAGTTTTGAATATGGTAAAAAGCGACCTTCCCTTTGGAAGTGAATTTTCACCAAGCCAAATTGATTTTATTCGTGTTTTGGAAATGGCAGAAGAACACAGTGGAGATTGGCGTGCGCTTGAAGACTCAGTACGACAGGAATATTTTGACTCTCATCCAACCAGCGAATATAATCGGCGAAAACTTGCAAATAACTGTAAATTAGGAATGATAGCTTACGGTGTTCTTCACCGTGATGGCAAATAGATATCAGCCGTCTCGAAGAAATTATTGGTGTCTCCGGAGATACAATAGATGAACTTTCTATGCTTACTATCGAGCAAAAAAGTTTTTTGAAAACCCTGGCAAATATGGGAGAAACTATGGAGTAAAATTCGATGAGAAGAATCTGCCGAAAACCGTGCTCTATCCTCTTGAAAAAGCGT
>DTYX01000418.1 GCA_012961655.1 Candidatus Poribacteria bacterium | reverse complement strand
AAGTCTCGAAGACTTCGGAAGTCTGGCCAACTGCTTAAAAAAGGAACTAAGTTGATGAATAAAAATAAATTTTTTACTCTCATATCACGTAAAATCATTTTGCTGATTGGAATTACATTGCCATTGCTGTTTCTTACTCAATGCGGCTGTCGCGCTGACGATGATAAAAAGATTGAAAAATGGACTTTTGTAGTTTATAGCGACAACCGAGGCAGTAACCCAACTCACCGAGCGGTGTTAGCCTCGATAGCTAAAATCAAACCAGACCTGATTTTGAATCTCGGTGATATGGTGTTTCGGGGGGAAGAATATGGCACTCTGGAAAGTTTCAAAACCGATATTGAGAAAACGTGGGGCGATTTTGATTCGTTCAACCGCATTTTTTATCCCACGATTGGCGGACATGAGGAACGTTATTACAACCAGAGCCCTTATCCGCCTCATGGCAAAGAGCCGGATAATCAAGCCGGGCAGAAACTATATCGTGATTTGGCAATTAAAAAGCGAGTTGCGAAGTTTAATAAAAAGTATGGCGACTACTACTTCAAGCATAAAAATGTCCACTTCATAATGATATATCGGTCGGATGAATGGAAAGTCAAAGACCAACAGGTCGAATGGCTCAAAGATATTTTAAATTCGATAAAGGACGATGACCCTATTGTCGTAACTGGGCATGCCGGCGGCTGGTTTCTGTCAAATGTTGAGGATGCTAACCATGAAACAGTGAGAAAATTGTTGAGAGAGTATAACGTCGATATCGAACTCGCGGCGGATTGGCATGATTATTACGCGGATACAGATGGAGATATTTTACGAATGCGTTCCGGTTCAGCAGGATGGGGTGATGCTGTATTCATCCAATTTGACGTTACAGATAAAAATTTTACTATCACAGCCTTTGAGCCCGACGGCGTGACACCATTCACAGGACGGGAATGGATATCCCCCCGCTGGATTAAAGAATTTGGCAAACCAGCATTGAAGAGGTGAAAGAGTTCATGTAGGTCGATTTTCCAAAATCGACATTTCCGTCGAAAACAGAAATTTCGACCTCAAATATAGAGCATACGGAGAGGAACGAAAAACATGGAAATTGGAGTTTATGAGCATTTACAGGACGATATTCGGGATTTGAAAACTCCTGAAATCGACACCTGGACAAATCAATACAGCGATAGAGAATACACCATTGAGCTGACGATTCCCGAATTTACCTGTGTCTGTCCAAAGACGGGATTGCCAGATTTTGCGACTATCAAGATCTTTTATGTTCCTCATCAAAAGTGCATTGAATTGAAGTCTTTTAAAGAATATATCGTTTTCTACCGAAATGTTGGAATTTTCCACGAACACGTTGTAAATAAAATCCTCGATGATTTTGTCCGCGCGTGTGACCCAAGAAGTGTAAAGATAATTGGCGATTTTAACGTGCGTGGTGGAATAAAAACAATCGTAAAAGCGGATTACAACAGATCTGCCTTCGAGCGAAGCGAAAGGGAGAAGAAGTAATGATTTGGCGCGCCATTTACAATGTAATCATCATACCTTTCATGTACCTCTACTTTCGCATCTCAGCATTATTCAATCCCAAGTTTCGCGAAGGCATCACAGGACGTAAAGAGCTGTTTACGTCTCTCGAAGCACAACTTGCTCAAGCTCGAAATATGCCCAAAACCGTATGGTTTCATTTCACCTCGGTCGGTGAGTTTGAGCAGGCAAAACCTCTGATTGAGGCATTGAAGGATGAAGCAAAAATTGTTTTGACGTATTTTTCGCCATCCGTAAGCGCGAATGTGGAAAAATATCCTTATGCCGATGCTCGATGTTACTTGCCTTTTGATACCAGTCATAATGCAACGCGGATGATGTATTTGATTCAACCTTCCGTATTGATATTCTCCAAATTTGATATCTGGCCCAACCACGTATGGGCGGCGGCGAAAAGTGGCGTTCCCATAATTTTGATTGCCGGCACATTACATGCCAATTCGAAACGGCTATGGCCAGTTAGCCGCCCATTTTTCAAACAGGTGCATAAACATATCGTTGCGCATTGTGTAATTTCGAAATCAGATGCGCAGCGCTTCCGCCAAATTTGCCCGGCGGAGGCTAAAATTTATGTCACAGGCGACACCCGCTTTGACCGGGTTTATCAGCGAGCGAAATCGGTTAAAATCGATGAGGAGATATTTCCGGGACAATCGTCGTTTGGCAGACCGATTATCGTTGCAGGAAGCACCTATCTTGAAGATGAAACTATTCTACTCGATGCTTATGCTCTGCTTCGCCAACGTTGCACATCTATCACGCCGCGTTTAATTCTTGTTCCGCATGAACCGACTTCGGAGCGCATCGCCGAAATTGAAGCGCAACTATCAAACGTGAATTTTTCCGCTGTGTATCTATCACATCTCTCTTCTGACGCAAATCTCAGCGATATCGATATCCTTGTAATCGACGCCGTTGGACTTTTAGCGAAACTTTACCTCATCGGGGATTTCGCTTTCGTCGGAGGCAGCTTTCATGGCAGCGTTCACAACGTCATGGAGCCAGCAGCGATGGGCAAACCGGTGATATTTGGCCCGACCATTCACAACTCCTATGAGGCGATGTTGTTGCAAAAGCGCGGAGCAGCGATGCTTGTGAAGGATTCTCAGAAGATGGCTGACGCATTCGAACAACTTTTGAAAAATCCCGATAACTCTTCCGAACGCGGTCGAATTGCCGAACGGGTCATCTTGGCAAATCTAGGCGCGTCTAAGAAGACACTTGCAATCGTAAGGCAAGTTTTGTAGACCAAGTTCCTTCTCTGGCACACATCAGGTACTAGGCAAATAGCTTCTTTAAGAAAGCTAAATTCTTCGATGCAGCTTCGGCAGGATTATCAGTAGCTCTTGTCTCAAGAATGATATAGTCATCGTAACCGATGCCTCTCAAAGCTTCTGCTACCGCCTCGAAATCTAAATCGCCTTCACCCAGATATATACCTCCTGGAGCTTTTGCATGCACAGCAGCAATATGCTCTGTTTGAGAGTTCATCAGCAATAATATCTAGTCACTGAATAATAGTCTATCAAGATGGACTCCTAGCTAGATTCATTCTATTTGGGAATATCTGCTCTGTAAATTGCCTATACAATCTGCATTAATTTGTCTGCCATTTCTCGTCCAATGTCCAATGCTTTCAGATTCAACTCCTCAGTCCCCTTTGGAACCCCGGTTCGGATGGCTTCTGCGATAGCCTCCGCGGAAGTGATTTCCGTCAGGGATGTAAGAAAACCCAACATAATTATGTTCGCGACGATGCTTCTTTTGAGTTTTTGGGTTGCGGCTTCGGAAAATCGAGCCTTGTAGATGCTAAAATTGTTTTCCGGCAAAGTTGTTACAAGTTCTT
>DTYX01000417.1 GCA_012961655.1 Candidatus Poribacteria bacterium | reverse complement strand
GAGAGCGCGAGGCGCTGATATTCGCGTGGTCTATTCCGCCTTAGACGCTCTGGACATCGCCCGGCGAAATCCCCAAAAGATGGTCGTTCTTCTTGGCATCGGCTTCGAGACAACTTCTCCCACCATCGCCAGCGTCATTTTGTCAGCCGAAAAAGAAGGCATTGCAAACTTTTTCATCCTGGTATCCCACAAACTTATACCGCCAGCGATGAAGGTTCTGTTAGACGCCGAAGATGTGGGGATTGACGCCTTTCTTTGCCCCGGCCATGTCAGCACGATAATCGGCTCCATACCTTATGAATTTATCCCCAGAGATTACGGCGTTCCGTGTGTGATTGCAGGGTTTGAACCGCTGGATATTCTGCAAAGCATCCTCATGGCGGTTCAGCAGATAGAGAGAAAGGAAAGGGAAGGTTTAAAGCCAGACTGCGCTGAGATTGAATACCGACGAGCGGTTCGCCCCGAAGGCAATACCACGGCTTTGAAAACGCTATATGAAGTTTTTGAAATCTGCGATGTGCGATGGCGCGGCCTGGGGATGGTACCCCAAAGTGGACTTAGACTTAAAGAACGATACCGCCAATTTGACGCTGAGGTTGCTTTTGATATAAAGGTCAATTCAAGCCGCGAACCGAAGGGTTGTCTCTGCGGCGAGATACTGCGCGGGGCGAAGATACCGATGGATTGCCAGCTTTTTGGTAAAAGATGTACGCCGGAGGAGCCGGTTGGACCGTGTATGGTATCTTCTGAGGGAACATGCGCGGCTTATTTCAAGTACGGTTCGTAGTAGTGCAATTCATTGCACGTTAGCCAGCAAGTACGGTTCGTAGTAGTGCAATTCATTGCACGTTAGCCAGCAAAATCTTTTTGCAGATTGGAAGATTGGAGGCTCGGAATTGGGAATTGAAAAGAAGGGAAGTTCAAAGATATCGAAAATCAGGGCCGACAAAGTGCTCCTCGCCCACGGCAGCGGCAGCAAGGCTTCACACGAATTTGTCGCTAATCTGTTTTTGCCGTCTTTCAGCAATCCAGCTTTAGAGCAGCTAAATGACGGAGCTGTTTTTGAGATTTCTCCCCAGATACGAAGTTTTGCATTCACCACGGATTCTTATGTCATCGACCCAATCTTCTTCCCCGGCGGCGACATCGGCAGACTCGCTGTTTGCGGTACGGTGAATGACCTGGCTATGAACGGCGCTACTCCGCTATATTTGAGCGCCGGTTTCATTATTGAAGAAGGATTTGAAATAGAGATATTAAGACAAGTGGTCGCCTCTATGCGGCAGGCGGCCGAGGAAGCTGAGGTCAAAATCGTTACGGGAGATACGAAAGTCGTTAACCGCGGACAGTTAGACAAGTTGTTCATCAACACCTCAGGAATCGGATTTCTCCGCGAAGACATAGATATCTCAGGCCGCAACGCAAAAGTAGGCGACAAAGTGATTGTCAGCGGGAGCATAGGTGAACACGGCATTGCCGTCATATCCAAAAGGGAAGGGTTGGAATTTGACGCTCCTATAACAAGCGATTGTGCGCCGTTGAACTCACTGGTCGCCGATATGCTCTCGGCCACTACGGATATTCATTGCCTTCGCGACCCCACCAGAGGCGGATTGGCGACCACCCTGAATGAATTAGCGGCTCAATCCAATGTGGGCATCTTAATTGAGGAGACGAAAATTCCCATCAATGAGCCAGTTAAAGGCGCCTGCGAATTGTTGGGATATGACGCGCTCTATGTCGCTAATGAAGGAAAACTAGTCGCGGTTGTCCCGGAAAAAGATGCACCGCAAGTTTTGACGAAAATGAGAGAGAACAGATACGGGCGCGATGCTACAATCATCGGAGAGGTCATCCCAGAACCTAAAAGAGTTTTATTAAAAACCGCTATCGGCGGTACCAGAATATTAGATATGCTAACTGGCGAATTGTTACCGAGAATCTGCTGATGAAACAGAGGAAAGCTTGCTTCTGAGAGCGTTACCAATATGGAAATTTTATCTACACCCCAACTTTGCCATCCTTCCCACCAAGTGTCTCATTAACTCACACTGTCTCATTTATACATAAATGAGCCATCGTCTTTCTATTACTTATACTTTGCGAATCTTTATTCAAAATTCGTCTGATAGTGAGGACGATGGATGTAGAGTACTCTACGGCATTGTCCGCGACTGCGCCTATAAGATTCGCGCCCAGGCTGAATGCGAACGCGAAGCACATAAGATTAGAGGGATTTGGGACGTGATTTAGCGTTAATGCTTCAGCTATGATAAGTTAAATCGATTGATTGGTCAACTCTAATAATCAAGAAGTCGGAAGTCTATCTAAAATCTACTAAGTAAATTCGAAAAAAGGTATTCCATTTTTTGCGATTTGAGAGATTGTAGTAGCGCATTGCGCGTCAGTCCGGTTGTACTTCAGGTGTTGGGGTAAT
>DTYX01000416.1 GCA_012961655.1 Candidatus Poribacteria bacterium | reverse complement strand
ACAATTTTACCAAAGGCGCCAGGCACTCCCCTTATCATGTCGTGAATCTCTGGCGTTCCATCCAGAGAGATAATTATCTCGTCCATGCCCACGTCCACCAAAGGTTCAGCGTATTTTTCCAGTAATGTCCCATTAGTTACGGCATTGCATCTCAAGCTAACGCTTTTAATATACTCTATCAGCTTCAAAAACTCTTTGTAAAGAAAAGGCTCACCGCCGAACAGGGTAATATTTGGTTTGAAGAAAGCGACATCATCTATCAGCGATTTCAGTTCATCAAAGGTCAATTGAGATGTTAAGATATCGGAAGAGAGTTTTCTGGACGCCCCAAAATCTCCCCACTGCCCGCACATCTTGCAGCGTAGATTGCAACCATATGTCAGAAATAGCGAAATAGTTTCAGGATACGCACTACGACCATTAAAAAATCGGTATGTCAAATATGACTTAAATCGACTCCTGAAGGCACAAAAAGCGTATCTCGGTTCTGTCAAACCTTTCTTTATATTTCTTATTATAACTTTTTTCGACATTATTTTCCACATTTTTTTAAAGATGCAGAAAGCGACAAACCGGTTCGCCGCCTTCCACTATCAATAAAAAACTTTTGGGGAATGGACTTAAGGCGCGTTGACGAATTATTTGTCGATCTAGTTGTAGCCCAAGATTCTATCTTGGTTTCGATACGTTCCTACTCAACCCAAGGGTTCGCCGTTTGTAGCCAAGTTAGAAACTTAGACTACGAGCGCATTTCTCTGAATTCGAACAGAGCCTAATTCTCATCGGGCAGACCGAAAATTTGCCTATTTTTCTGCAGAATTGGCAGAAGCTCATCATCCTCTTTCGATGCATGGGTTAGAAATCTATCTATTATCCCTCTGCCCACAACGTTTAGTCTTGCGTTCATCTCTTTGTCAAGAGGAATAGTATTTTCAGAGATTATCTTTTGGAATTCTTCTAATTCTTTTAGTATGATACCATGCTCCTTTTGCAATTCCAAAATCAATTTTATGGTTTCCGATGTGGCATATTCTGACAAGACACCAGGAAAAACTGTTTTTTCTTCGAATTCAAAATGGCTGATTACTCGTTTGAAAAAGTCCTCAATTTGCTTTACCTGACTCCAGGCTTCCTCTTCATGCAGAAAGCCCAATATTTCTTCAAGTACCTCAAGGTATTCTGAAACATCCTCGTGGTCATTAATGAGTTTCATCAATGTTTCTGAATCCCGATTCGTCGGGGGGTTTACAAAACTATCCACTTGTTGCATGGATGACCTTCCTTATTATGTTCTGGATAATAGAGCTATCAATAAAGGGATGCGTTGGCAAAGTCAACAACCTCTCGGCGATGTAAGCGGCGTTTGGAAACGGTTCGGGAGACTTTGCATAACCAAGCTGGTAGCAGTGATGCACTGGACGCAAGTACATTCTGCTTGTATCTATCCCCAAACGCCACAACTCCTGCTGGACCTGAGCAATATGCCCGCTTTCCTCAAGAAGGACAGGAAAGTGATTATACGCGGGCACTCCTTTCTCGATAACAACTGGCAATCGAATCCCGTGAATTTCCGCGAGCGATTTATATAACAACGAACCATTTGCCTGGCGCGCTTGGATAAAACCGGGCAACCTCTTCAAAAGTGAAAGTCCCACCGCGGCTTGAAACTCAGTATACTTCATCGCATCAAAACTATAATATACTTCAGTTGATTTGAAAAAGGACGCAAGCCGATGGAACATGCCGTACACCATTGGACGCACCATCAAAGCTAACGCGCTGAGCAAAAATGGATTTAACGCTTTATAAATTCCGCTCGGTTCCTCAAGTTTTTGTATCTCCTCTTTGAGGAGCGGCGCCAAATCAGAACGATTCGTGACGATAATTCCGCCTGTATAAGTAGAGAGATTCTTCCCCTTAGCCAAACTAAAGAATCCAACATCCCCTATCGTCCCCGCCATTTTGTCGTTGAGCTTTGCGCCCATTGCCTGTGCGGCATCCTCAATGACAAAAATATTCTTTTCCTTTACAAACTCGTTCACCGACAACACATCACAAGGCAAACCGAACAGGTGTGTAGACGCCACACATAGTATATCATCTGAAGCGATATTTGTCAATGATATTATGTCCATATTGAAGGTATCAAGAGATACATCGCAAAGAACAGGCTTCAGTCCTGCTTTCCAAATTGCCAAAGTGACAGCGGGCGCTGTGTAAGCGGGGATAACCACCTCCGTTTTGTCGGAAAGCCTCATAAGCGCCTTCAGGATAATATAAAAAGCCGTCGTTCCAGAATTGACCAAAAAAGCGCGCCTTGCATTGATGTATTTAGCAAAACCGAGCTCGAATTTCTCGATACAGTATTGATGTCGCAAAATCGCTTTGATGCCTGCGATGATGTCACTAACCGATATGGGAACGGCGGTAGTGGTAAATCTTTTCCTCATTTAGGCTTGCTCCAGCATAACGCGGAATTTATAGGGAGAATGTTCTGTACCCACTATGAGCTCATTTTCACCCTCTTTCAACAGCATTCTCGCTTCTGCTGTGTTGCCGCCTATCCGGTGTCCATTCACAATCGTACCTAAGGTGCTTCCCCTATCAATTATGCTGATACCTTTAGCAGTCTTCATTATTATAAAGTGATTGCGAGATACCTGAAAAGGCATCTTATCTGGCAAAATAAGGTCATTATATGCCAGGACATCAAAAGTTGACGTTTGACGACCTACACGGAACGGCAATGTTTCGACCAAGAGGCTATTCCCATTAAGCGCTTTCCGAGCTTCCGCTGTAATCCCAATCATTGTGACTTTGAAGTTAGTGTCGTCAGGCGCTTTATGTTGGTCGGTCACCACCATGGCATTCAACGTTCGGATGCGCTCGAAAAGCGCTCGTAAAAACGGAATAAGCATATCGCGATTAGATAGAACTACCTCACTGAAATTATCTCTATTTAGCACCTCCACCTCAACATCTTCAATAGCTGTCACAGTCGCTGAACGTGGACGCTCTTCTATCAATCCCATTTCACCAAATACATCCCTCGGTTCTAAGGCGTTCAAGATTATCTTATCGCCATGGAAACTGTGAGACACTTCGACCTTTCCTGAACATAATATATATGCCTCATCTATGTCTTTTGAGCCTTCCTCAATGATGACATCACCCTTTTTATATTTTCTTCTGATGACATCATTCTTTTTATGTTTTCTTCGATTCCACACTATTGATGCTCCTTTTCATTTCGTCCATAGTCGTGTTTTTACTGTTCCACTGATGATGCCTCCAGCACAAAGGCAAAGGCAGCAATTCCATTGGGGATGCCCACCGGTTCTCTCCTCACAATTTCAAATCCATGTCTCTCAAAAATTGACTGAAAATCACTGATATAATAAGTCATCGTGGGAAAATCTCCTCTTCTCATGTGCCACCAGTATTTTAGCCTGATATAAGGATTAGCTTTGTTACGAACGTCAACGATAATCCTCCCAGTCCGTTTACAAACCCTCATCATTTCTGTGAGCCCTGTCTCTACGTCCAATATAGATGGTTGATTGAATAACGTGTTCAAGCATACAACAATATCGAAAGAATTGTCTTTAAAGGGAAGTTTTCCCATCTCTCCCTGAATCAAAATGGGCTTATCGTCTGTAATAACTTTCGCTTCCTTCAGGAATTCATCATAAATATCCAGACCGAAAAATTGAAGTCCCTTCTCTTCTTGCAAAGCGGCGAAAAACAATCCATTACCACAGCCCACATCCATGAGTTTGCCTGTCTTATTTCGGCATAACCCTTGAGCCTTTTTTCTAATCATAGTTCCCAAAGCGCCCAGAAAGGTGCGTCCTCTTTTTTTGACAATGTCCAATTTACGTACTTCTACGCTGTTGCTTTGCATAACTGATAGCCGATTCTACAGCTTCCCAGACCATTCCAATACTCACAGCTTTCATACATTCATGACTTTTGCAGTCAAATTTTCTGCACGGACGGCATGATATTGGCGATATCGCAACAACCCGATTAAAGGACTTGCTATATGGACGATATCGGTGGTAGTTTTCTGGTCCAAAAATAGCGATTATCGGGGTACCTACTGCCGCCGCTATGTGCATGGGTCCTGTGTCGTTAGTGATAAAAAGATCGATTCGTCGTAGCAATGCTGCTAATTCACCCAAAGTAAATTCAGTCGCTTCTATCGGAACAGTATCTTGGAGTGATTCAGCAATTTCTCGGATGAGCGTTTTTTCTCTATTGCCTCCTGTGATTATTAACTGAGCTTCATATTTGGATGCAACCCTTCTACCTATTTCTATGAATCTGTTTTTATTCCATCGCCTTGTCGGCAGGAAAGAACCCGGATTCAGACCGACCATAAACTGTCCATCTTCGATACCATGCTCATCTAAAAATGCCTCCACTGAAGCTCTGTCTGATTCCGATAACTTAAATTTCAATTCTACATTAGTTCGATTAAAACAATTCGGAACAGCTACTTCAGCGCCCAAAGCATT
>DTYX01000415.1 GCA_012961655.1 Candidatus Poribacteria bacterium | reverse complement strand
TGTTTCTTGGGGATATCCAGGAAGGTTTCAATTCGCTCAACCCACTGCTCAAGGATTTGTTTTCTGTGAACGATGATGAGCGCTGGCTGTTTCTTGCGAGCAATCAGTTCAAGGCCCATAATCGTCTTTCCCGACCCTGGCGGCGCGACCAAAATTCCGCCCTCTTTATCCTCAAAGTTTTGCAGGGCTTTCGCTTGATGAGGGAAGAGTTTATATGTCGGGACCAAATCGATCGAATCGAGTTTTTGTCGCTCATCATGGATTTGGAACTCGATTTCATTTTCATTCAAAAATTGAGTGAGTCGATTCAGGAAACCTCGCGGAACCATGATTGAATGGTCGTCGTGCGTTATCGCCTTAAAGTATCGTTCCGTCTTGTAATTGCTTTTGCCTAAACGCTGATTGATGATATACTTCGAGTTGACGAAATTAAGCTCGTCTTTTAAAAAGTCAGTCAATCTCTTGGGCAGATTCCCTTTGGGAATGACAATATGGTTTCGCAGCGTCAATTGTAGAGGCAGCGCATCGTGCCTGCACAGCGTCTTGTGCCCGTCCTCCGAAGCGGTCTCGTCTTGGTTTGCATGGGTAAACTTATCAAAAAGCGCGTCCAATACTTCGGGAGTGATTCTTTGAACCGCGGTTAGTATTTTCCACTGGTCTGGGTAGGGCTTAAAATCGTTCGCTAAATCAACAAACACGCTATTGCCCTTTTGCCGTGGCTCGTATTGAAGCGGAAGGGCAATCAGATTTCCAAATCCTTTGCCAGTGTGATAATCTTGATTTGGAAATAACCTATCAAAGCTATCGACTTTCGTAAATTCATCGACAATCCCCGCCGCTTCGAGAAGGGCAAAGGTGATCTTCCGATTTTTGCAAGCGGGATAGGCGTCCGAAAAGAAGAACCAGACGTGCGCCCCATTTCCTGAACGCGAGCGCTCGATATAGACCGGAAGTTCATGTTGTTCGCATACCTCGACAAAGCGTCTCGTCTGTTCCTTCCAATCTGCCCCATCGAAATCGACCGCGAGGAAGTAGGAGGTGTTATTTAGCAGCAAGGGATACAACCCAATCGTTATCTGACCGCGCAGATGTCGTTCAATCTGCTCTTCACTTAAAGGAATATACTTGCGCTTATCGCACTTATCACATTTTTGCCCGCTTCCTTTTTCGCAGATACCCTGAACCCATTCATTATAACAGGCAGGGCTATAACCGCTTTTTGAGCCATCCCTCTTCTCCCACCGTTTAGCGAAGACATCAGTCCGTCCCCGAAATAGAGACATAAAGCACTTCAGCTTCGCCTCTTTGAACAATTGAGTTTCGCCAGAAACCCGTTTTTCCTGAGAAAACGAGTTTCTTAAAGTCGCGAGCAGGTTTGAGACGGTCGTATGAAGATAAGGAACATAGCCATCGCGTTGATATTTGCCGTGCGGTTTTTTAGATAGGATATCAAAAAGCATCTGCGGTTCGTGGATGCCATGCTCAAGACAAAGTAAGCCTATCGCCCAATCGCGCACGGAAGTATCGCCGTGTTGCGGCGGATTGTACCAAAGTCTTCGGAGCTTGGAATCCGATGCCAGGGCATCGAGAAAGATCTTTGGGAGCCTTTGATTTTCAGTCTCGGATTGGACTGGTAAATCCAACATATAAGCTAACAGTTTCGGGTCTTCCTGTCGAATCGGGGTATCCAACCATCTGCTCACACGGTGCGGACGATTGGGGTATCTGGTCGCATCTCCTTTGACGCTCATTGTACCGATGACCTTGATAATCCGCGGCAGGTCGTAAATTGAATCGACTTTGACTTTCGTCTTTGCCTCTCTTGATAGCAATTGACGGACTTCATTCTCAAACATTTTCAATCGACTTTCAAATGCGTGCGTCAACGTCTCTTCCCCGGTTTTGGGATTTTTGTGAATAGCATACCATCCCGAATGAGGCAGTTCATAGCGCGGAATAAAAAACCACAGTTGGCATCCATTACCGCTCATCGCCAATAGCGGAGGAACAAATCCACGTTTGGCAATTAAATCACGTTGATACTGCGCTTCGGCAATCGCCATGTTGAGCTCCGCTTCTGTGGTTGCTTGTTTTTCCAAGCCTTGTGGACGAATTGGATCCAAATCGATTACCAAAGTTGTCACCGCAGCGATGTCACGCTTTTTGGCGCTTGACCTGTGCTGTGGAACGAAATTGCTACGTCTTTCACGCAAACCAACGTAGAGATTCGCAACGCCATCATAGCCTTCACAAACTTTCACAAGCTGTTCCGATGAGTGGATTAGGCAATTTCGGATGCAAGTAGTACGTCCATCCGCATGAACTTTTAGCGCTCGAAGTTCCAACGGCGCCTGATGCGCCAGAAGTTTATATGTGGCTTGTATGTCATCTGCATGCATGGTTTGCTCCTTGCTATGATGTTACAACTTTGTATACGATACTCTTCGTACGAAAAAACACGTAAATTATACACGAAAACTTTTGTGATTGTCAAGAAATTTTTGAATTTTCTTTGCACCTATATAGCAGATATGCTATAATAAATTATAT
>DTYX01000414.1 GCA_012961655.1 Candidatus Poribacteria bacterium | reverse complement strand
GTTTAGCTCGGTGGCGTAAGTGCTGGCGCTCTCTGGTGATTGGTGATTGGTGATTGGTGATTGGTTTGCTCCTCCGCTCACTTGCTCACCTGCTCCCTTGCCCTCTTGCCCTCTTACCCCTTTGCCCTTCTGCCCTTCGACAGCGCCGTATTTTAGCACAATCTCCAATCGCCGTTTGTCGTCTTTTGACTTATACTGCCGCGCTTTTAATACAGTGATATACGGCTCTTCCTGCTTCAGGTGAATGTCGCGATATTCTATCAGGTCCATGTACTTCAACATTACCGTGACATTCTGCACATCTTCCTTGATTAGTTCAAATTCCAACTGAAGTTCCTTGCCTTCGGGAAGCGTTTGAATCCATTCTTCATACGGCTGTGCGATGATGGATTTATCTTTGTCCATGATAGAGACGAAGATATCATCAATCTGCGGACTGACCGAAGATTGGGCAAACAACGCTTGAATTTGCGGGCTGAGTTCCTCTCTTTCCTGTTCTGGAATGTTTTTTTCAAACTCTTTAAGTCGTTCAAACGCCCGCAGGCTATATTCCAATTTCACAGGCTGTGAGTTGTTTTTAAGCGTGATTTGAAGCATCTGTCTTCCATCTTTCGTCTCGTAACGGCGGGTTTTTGTAACCGAAATGTGCCAGGCGGCTTTGAGGGAATCCAACTCCACCTGACGGAGATTAAGAATGGCTGTCTCATAAGCGAGTTTTGCATTTTCGTATTCCTCTTTCGCTTGATTCACCTCACGCCCCGTGACGATGTCTTGCCCCTTGAGTTTTTCAAGTTCCTTGAAATCAGCTTTCTTTTTGTACATGCGAGCTTGCGCTTGTTCCATAGCAAGTCGCGCTTGTTCTAACTGTAATTGCCTCAGTTGTTCCTCTTTGGTCTTTTGCGCGCTGGGTTCTTGCGTTGTTGTTTGTGCAAAGGATACCTGTCTGCGTGCAACGCACAGGCAGGTTTGGACGACCAACAAGAACAAGGCAGTTGTTATGATTAACCTTTTCATCGAAATGTCCCTCCATTCATGAGAAAAGTTGAATAATATTCTTGAGAATCCAGAAATTTACAAAGGTTACTGATTTTATAGCTCTTCTGATTCTTGACATATTCTGTGATAATACGAGTTTTGCACTTAAACGACTAAAAGTCGTTACTACAACTAAGGGTGATAATGGTAGTAACGAATTCATTCGTTTTAATGATTAGGTATCCAACGTAACTGCAAAACTCGTGTGATAAAGTGTTATACTATTTCTGATACCTAAAAACCGAAAAGGAGAAGAAAAAATGAACGAGAGCAGTGAAGTATTAAAACTTGTCAGACAACGAAAGCGTATCCCTATCTCTATAATTGCTTATCGGCTCGATATTCCTGGAAAATATGTTGAATCGATTGTCGAAACTTTGCAGGAATATAACTTAGTAAATGTTACTCCGCAATCCAATGGAGATAAAATCATAGAGGTAAATCAAATGAAATGTGAAACGTGAACTACATCATCATGTTTCACGCTTCACGTTTCACGCTCTAAGCCGCCTCTTCCGCTTGTTCATACCCCGCCACATAGCGGAGGTATAACTCCTCCAGATTCTCTTCCGCTATCTCCTCATGGGTCAATTCCCTGACCAGATTCCCCTCCGCCATGATGCCCACTCGGTCTGCGATTGCCTTCGCCCTGAAAATGTCGTGAGTGGACATGAAAATCGCTTTTCCTTCATCTTTCAACTGCCGCAAAAGCTCCAAAAACTCCGCGCCGCCTTTTGGGTCTAAGCCAGACGTCGGTTCATCCAAAAGCACCGCTTCGGCTCTCTTGATAATCGCAATAGCGATGCCCAGTCTTTGGCGCATACCTTTGGAGAACGTCTTGACGCGACGTTTGAACGATTCTTCGGGCAATCCAACTCTTCCAAGCGTCGCGTCCAGTTCATCCCGGCTCACCTTTTTTCTGCCGCCCAACTTGGCGAAGAAATCGAGGTTCTGCCTTGCTGTGAAATTCCCATACAGTTCCACATTCTCTGAAACATACGCTAAATGCTTCTTGGCTTCAAGCGGGAACTTTGGAATTTCGATCTCGTTGATGAAAGCTGTGCCGCTGGTCGGGTCGATGAAATTCAGCAACAACGCAATCGTCGTGCTCTTGCCAGCGCCGTTTGCGCCGAGGATTACATAGATTTCACCAGGGTCAACTTTCAGATTCAATTTGTTGACGGCCAAAATTGTGTCGTCATAGACTTTGGTTAAATCTCTGGTCTCTAACATTGTTTTTGCCTCCTTAATATTTTTACACCACGTATTTATCTAACATCATACCTTAAAAACGAAATATATCCTGCCCAAAAAAAGATGATATTGAACAGGAATAGCAAAGCGATATACAGGAGCGTTGCGTTAATCCTGTCTCTTATCGATGGTTCCTGATACTGAAATCTCGGTCGGTCGCTGAGGTCAAGCTTATCTTCACCCGCCAGCCAAGGATTTTCGGATTTGAGTTTTTTCCATTTTGCATTGAAGTAATCCCAAAAACTGCTGATGTATCGTCCTACTGCTTTGTTGAAGTGGGCTTCGCTGTATCGTCCTGCGCCCGCTAAATCCGTGCCGGCATACATAAACACGGGGAACGGGGATAAACATGAAATGTACAACGCAATGTTCGTCTGCCTGTCCGCCTTTCGCTGAAAATCTCCCTTAAGCTTTTCCACTTTCTCGTTCACTTCTCGGTTCACTCGATTGACAACTTCCAGTCCCGCTTTTTCAAATTCCGCTCCCTTAAGCCCCTTTGCTCGCAACTCTCGCCATGCATTGCTTTTTACCCTATCCGCTTCATCATAGATTGCATTGATTTTATGTTCCAGGGCGGCTATCGACGGCGTCGGATAAATTTGCGCAGCGACGTAAGGACTGAGATTTGGGATGCCCAAAGCAAATATAACCCAAACGAATAACGATGTCATAATCGCTGCGACGGCGCTACGTGTGCGCGTCGAGATTAAAATACCGAGCGCAAAAAAAGCGGCGATATACAGCAGGGACACGAGGAACACCAGCCCAAGGACGCCAAAATCCCTGCCGCTCAGATGTATGTTAGGATTGATGTTTACGATATGCAATCCAGCGAACCATGCAGTGACGAACGGCATAAGCAAACTTAAAAAGCCGCCCGTCCACTTGCTTAGCAGAACGACGCTGCGTGAAACGGGATAGGACATGGTAAGTGAAAGCGTGCCATCCTCTCGTTCACCGCATATTGCGTCGTAAGAAAAAATCAAAGCCAACAAGCTCATCACCACGCCCACAATGAAAAGCCAATCCATCAGCGGGAACAGCGCTGGCATGGGACTTTGATAGAAAGATTCCACATCGGCGTCCTGTGGAATGCCTCTGAAAAGCGCGGAGAGCACAGTCGGCGGTTTGGGTGTTTGGCGAAGTATCGGCGCCATTCTGTTAGAATGCGCGTACTGCGCAAACCAATTCTCCTTCGCCATCACTCGCGCGCTGTAGTCTTCCACCTGATGCTCATAATCGCTTGTCAACACATAAGCGCTGAGGGTCATCAGGATGAACGCCAAAAGAAACGCCACAGAAAACCGTAAACTTAGAATGTTGGACAGAAATTCTTTTTGTGCGATGTTCCAAAACATTTTTACTCCTCCCATCTTTTATCGTACATCATACTTCAAAAACGCTAAATACGCCCCCATGAAAAAGAGAGCGGTGAACGCAGTTATGGCTGCCACATCCAGTGATATGGTTTGGATACTTTCCGATAGTGTCAGCCGACGATAGCCAAATCGCGGCTTGTCCACGCTATTCTTCGCCCGAACAATCTTCGCTTCTCGATAATCGCCACCGTGCTCGAATACCTCCGTCCTGTATCTAAGCACCGCCTGTTTGTATCTGTATTCATCGGAAATGCCCGTTTGCGCTAACGCAGTCGCTATGTAGACGTAAGAGGCGGCGGGGGAAAGTCGGCATAAGTTCTGGCTCAGATTGATGAGCCGGTTTAGCTTATTTCGATAATCCCCCTCTAACTGGACGAATCTGTCGTGAATTTCATCCCACGCCGTCTGCAGAGAGGTAGTTTGTCCGTTGCTCAGTTTAAAGATTTCCGCTATCCACGTCTGCGTCTTTTCCTCCTCTAATTTCTGGACGGAGGGCATGGGAGCGATTTGTTTGGCTACCAGTGTGCCTGCGTTGGGTATAGCGAAGACAATGATAGTCCAGATGAACAGCAGGATAACAGCACTGGATGCCGCCTGTTTGGTCATCGCCGAAATCAGGACGCCCAGTGAGAAAAACATGGCGATATATCCGAGCGATGCTAAAAAAATCAGAGCCAGCCTAACCCATTCGTCGCTTCGTAATGATACGATGGGAGAGAGACTGACGAAAAGGGCGCCGAAAAGCGAAGCTAAAACGAAGGGCAAAATCAGGCTAATATAGCCGCCGACCAGCTTACTCAGTAACAAGCTGCCTCTCGAAACGGAATTTGCCAGCATTAGCGAAAGGGTGCCGCGTTCCCGCTCGCCAGAGATGGCGTCAAACGCGAAAAGTATCGCCAGCAAGCTTATTACCGATTTGACGATGTACGCAAAATCGGGCGTGGCAAATAGCGCGAATAGCACGTTCACACGCTGTGATTTTGATGTCGGATTAATCGAGCCCCATCCCCACCAGATGTCAAAGGAGCGGCACATACCTTCGTCCAACCCCTTCGCAAAGACGCTCAAAGTCTCCGGGGGTTTAATGGCGCGATTTTCGTCCTCTTTGGGTACATTGACAGAGTAGTTTGCCAATCGTTTTTTGTAATCCCCCAACATCACCGTGACGCTGGTGAGGATTAGGATAAAGCAGAGCAACACTGCGATAATAAATCTGTAACTCAGAACATGCTGTGTTATCTCTTTTTTGATGAGTGTTAGAAACCGTAAGACGAAGTCGCCCTGATTCCCGGGATGGCTCCGCGCATCGGTGAACGAAGTGAACATTGTGAATCTCCTTTCCCCGTATGAATTTTTTAGTCCGTTCAGCTTTTCGCCCAAAACGCGAAAAGATAGTTGATATTTCACTACTACGAACCCAAACGTCAAGTTTATTTTTGAAAATTACCTAAAATCTATACTTTTGCGTTTTTTTCATGACAAAAGACACGAAAGAAGGTATCCTATTTCCTAACCTTTGTCTGAATAG
>DTYX01000413.1 GCA_012961655.1 Candidatus Poribacteria bacterium | reverse complement strand
CTTGCCCATGTACGCCACCGCGGCGTCTCCGGAGACATAACTCAAGCCTCTTCGATTTTCAAACGCTGTAATCCGTCCGTTTGCCCGCGCCGACCGGATAACCTGTCCCTCTCCATCGACCAGGACGCAGTTGTTAGCCTTGGTCGAACGCGTCCACTCCGCGTGGTGCGGCATGCCATACGACGGTCCGTAGTATCCAGACGGAATCGCCAGGGCTCGGCCGCCCTTCATGATGCAGAAGGAGTTCTGGTCCGCGTGACTGTGGGACACACTTCCGTAGGGACTGCTTTTGAACAAAAGCAAGGTATCCTCATCCGGTCGAGTCAAGTCGCTGTGTAGAGCCACCCAGCCGACGCCGCGGAAGGCTTTCGACGCCGGTAGTTCATTCGGAGGCTTAGAGTCCACTTCGTCTTCGAACACTATCGCCATTTCGCCGCTACCGCCGCGCCACCCTTCGACCTGCTTCACCCACCAGGCGACGTAAGGGTCGTTATACCGATGCGCGTGAAACGAAAGTAGGGCGGCAAATCCGTCGCCTTGCGTCCCCGGGCCGCCTCCCTCAGCGCCATCGCCGAAAGGTCGAATCTCGCCTCGCAATGCCGTGCAATAGAAGAAAAAATACCTAACTTTACTGAAGAACGGACGTTTCCACAGGTCAAAGTCGCACGCTCTCCGCAGAGCTTCAAAGGCGGGCATATAAATCTGGTTGTACGCCAGGCCATATCCGACGCCTTCCGCCCATCCGCCCTCGTAGCCACCCCAATGCGGATAAAATGTCGTCAGCGCTTTCAGAGAATAGTCGAGCCACGTTTTCGCGCCCTCCGATTCTCCAGCCATCGCAATCGCCATCTCAGCGAGGTAGGCAATCAGGCGTCCATCGTGACTCTTGCCCGGATTGGTCAAATAGTTGCCACGCGTCAGACGACGGTAGGTTTGCCAGGCGCGAGCTTCACACATCACCAGAACCTTGGCGCGCTCTTCATCGTTGAAGGTGTCGTAGAGCCAATCGTAAGCTCGATGTCCACAGCGAGATAGACTAAGCCCCGGCTCGTCCCCCCATCTCGTGCTGACAGAAGTTACGTCATCATCATCCGTGGGCCAGTTCGCCACCTCCAATAGAATCCGCTTGCCCGCCTCGGCGTACTTCATCTCTTCGGTCATTAGAAAGGCGAGCGCGAGGCTCATTAACGCCCTGTCGATGTAGCGTCTGAAATCACCAAAATAGTCCTTGTATTCCAATCGGGACTGCGTTCGGTCCTCAGTCAGATGATAGCTTGGATAGGTCGGCGCCGGCATATCCAAAGCCCTTTCGGCCGCCCGCAGGCACGTCCCCCAGGAACGCCGGCGCGTCGTCGTCAATGTCGCCCTAATTCCCGGCAAATCTCGCCGCAGGTATATTAGTCGAGAATGTTCTGCCGGCACGCGGAATAGCAGAACTTCCGGCTCAATCCAGGGGAGTTTGGGTGTGTCCTCTGAAATCGTAAACGAATACTCTCCTCTGCGCGCTCTGTCGTTTCCTTGTTCGTCCGAGGCTATCACGTCCCAAGTATAAGCGCCAGGCTCTAAGACCCGGCCGGGCAGATGCACAGGGTCGCTCCCCACGGTATTCTCATAGACCAACGTTTTAGCGTCGTTGCGAATTTCGACGCGGTAGTTAGCGGCGCCCTCAGCGGGCAGCCAAGCCAACCCTGGCGGCGAAATCTGGACAACCTCTCCGTCGCCCGGGCGCGGAAACAGCATGGCGTCATTAATTCTCTCAGTTAAAAATTTCATAATCCCTCCGTAAATAACGAGCAGGGCGGCTATCGCAACCCCGCGGACAGAACTCAATAGTCACTTTTCACTCATTACTCCTTACGTTTTACGCATTACGTTTTATGTTATTTCATATCTCGAATGCGCACCTCTATCTCCTTTTCGTCCTGCAGTAATTTCACCAGTTCGGAAGTATCAGTATCGCCAAAGTGATATGGATATAAGATCTTTGGCTTAAACGCTTTTGCCGCGTCAGCGACCATTTCGGGGGTCATCGTATAAGGCAGATTCATCGGTAAAAACGCTATATCTATATCCTTCAGCTTTTTCATCTCCGGCGTATTCTCCGTATCGCCCGCGACATAAACTCTCTTATCGCCAAAAGTAATCACATAACCGTTGCCATCTCCTTTGGGATGGAAAGGACGGCCGTTGTCTCGCTTATGTACGATGTTGTACGCTGGAACCGCTTCAACTTTCAATCCCAAAACCTTCTTAACATCCCCATTTTTCATCACGATTCCACCCTTAACCTCTTTGGCGCATATCTGGGTCAAGATAATTTCGGTTTTCTCTTTACGTAGGGTTTTTATGGCATTTGGGTCAAGGTGGTCTCCATGTTCGTGAGTTATCAGGATGAGGTCAGCCTTGGGCATCTTGGTATAATCGGCTTCTCGAGATACTGGGTCGATATGGATTATCTTGCCGCCAAAGGTAAACATCAGCGTACCATGGCCTATAAACGTAATCTTCAAATCACCGTCAGATGTTTTGATGATGTCTTCTTCAAACATTTTATCCTCCTTTTTGTCTTTCGCCAATCCCGCGAATGTAAAAACCGTAATAAAAAGAACCATAAACATCAAAAATCTTTTCATATTCTTAATCTCCTTAAAATGCTGCCAAAATAATAGCCCCTGATTTCAACGCTATTACCGCTCAAACTTACTTCTCGAAACATCATTATTGTATCAAGATTAATTCTCTCAGTCAAGCGGAAAAAATTTTCGGAATTGTAACGCAAGTTTAAAACTTGCGCTACATCCCGTTAGCAATCTGCTCACGTTACATCTTAATCTTTCTCATGGAGAATTTCTGAATTTTCCTCTTGACTTTGAATAGAAGAGATGTTACTATTTTATCCCCCCATAGGGGATATATGATAGAAGGTGACAAAATGCCAATCCACAAGCAAACTAAAAATATAATCAACCGTCTATCCCGTATAGAGGGACATACCAGAGCGGTTAAAAGAATGGTAGAAGAGAACCAACCGTGCGCGGATATTCTGATTCAGATTGCCGCGATTCGGTCAGCTATGGACAAGGTTGGGCGGATTATCTTAGAGGACCACATCGAAAGTTGTCTGCTCAAATCGCTGGAAGAGGGAAACGTTGAACAAAATTTAGCTGACTTGAAAATCGCCTTAGACCATTTTATTTCGTGAGTAACACAAGCGTCTTGCTCGTGATAGTTTATAAATAACCCGAAATCAGATGAATATGTATGAGCTTCTAGCTTATTTTACCTTGGAGAATTATGAACAGAATTAAACAACTATTCAGACTAAAAGAATTTTATTTGACCATCATAACCGGTATTCTCATCCTTGTCGCTTGGATTTTAGAACAGGCTCAAATTGAACCTGCGTACTTGCATCAAATTTTCGCTTTAATTGCTGTGGCGTTAGCAGGTGGACCGATAATATTTGGCGCCATCCGAGGATTACTCAAACGCCAGATTAACGTGGACGAATTGGTGAGTATAGCCATCATCGCCTCTCTCTATTTGGGTGAATATCTTGCGGCGGCGATTGTGGCGTTCATTATGGCGCTCGGTTCATTGTTGGAAGAATTTACCGCGGAACGAGCGCGCCACGCAATTTCAGCGTTAATCTCTCTCTCACCCAAAACAGCCTCAGTTCGTAAGGATGGCGAGTTTATCGTAGTGCCAATTGAACAGGTACAAATCGGAGACACGGTGTTGGTAAAACCCGGTGAAAACATCCCCGTAGACGGCGAAGTGATTGACGGTCAGTCTTCTGTCAATCAGGCGTCCATCACTGGCGAATCCATACCGGCTGATAAATTTGTCGGACATCATGTTTTTGCCGGAACTCTCAATCTATCCGGCGCCCTGTTATTGCACACGACAAAAGTCGGCAGCGAAACCACGCTGGGAAAGATTATTCACCTCGTTGAAGAAGCTGAAGAGAATCGCGCCCCTATCATGCGTTTGGCTGACCGTTGGGCTAAGTGGTTCACTCCGGCAATCCTTCTGCTTGCAACTTTAGTTTACTTGCTCACCTTTGACCTCGTCCGCACCGCTACCGTGTTGATAGTCGCGTGTCCCTGCGCATTGATTTTGGCGACGCCCACAGCCATCGTCGCGGCAATCGGCAACGCCGCCAAAAAGGGCATCATCATAAAAGGTGGACGTTATCTGGAACAAGCATCAGAAGTCGATAATGTGATTTTCGACAAAACTGGTACGCTGACGTTAGGCAAGCCGATAGTTTCTGATGTTTTGTCGCTGAAGGGAGAACCGCCCAGTCGGATTCTACGGCTGTCTGCCATAGCGGAGAAATTCTCCGAACACCCGCTCGCTCATGCTGTGGTACAAAAAGCCCTCGAGGGTAACCTCGACATCCCTGACCCAGAACGCTTTTTAAATATTCCAGGACGCGGCGTCGAAGCGGATTTCAATGGCACGCGTGTGTTGGTGGGGAATAAGTCGTTCATCGCGGAACGAAATATCCCGCTCGAAACTGAAGCGGAGCAAGCGATAGAAGATTTCGAGTCCGCGGGGAAAACTACGCTATTGGCGGTTCTTAACGATGAGCTCGCCGGAATTTTGGCGGTTACCGATGTAATCAAAGATACCGTGCCAAATTCGGTAGAGCAACTGAGAGAGATAGGTATAAAACATATCTCCGTTTTTACCGGCGACAACCCGCAAGCCGCGGCTGAAATCTCTCAGCGGATTCAAGCGGATGATTACTTCGCTCAGATGCTGCCCGAGGCGAAACTTGAAGGTGTAAAAAGATTACAAGCGCAAGGAAAAAAAGTCGCCATTGTGGGCGACGGAGTCAACGATGCTCCGGCTCTAGCGGCTGCCGATGTAGGCATCGCAATGGGCGGCGCTGGAACTGATGTTGCTATTGAAGCCGCGCCAATCTGCTTGATGACAGACGATATCGAAAAGATTCCCGCGCTTTTCCGTTTGAGCCGAAAGAGCAAGCGGGTTATTCTGCAAAACATAATCTTCTTCGCCATCATATTCAACGCTGCTGCGCTGATAGCATCTTCATTGGGCGAACTGTCTCCTATCACCGGCGCTTTAGTACATAATATCGGCTCGGTATCCGTCGTGCTAAATTCTGCGAGGTTAATTCGGTATAATTGAGGCATGCTCAATGTTTGATTTTTTACATAAAACAGGCGAGAAGGCTGACAAGCATGGTGTGTCTCGTTTTCTCGTTTTCATTCTTTATTCACTCTGCAAGACCGCATATTTTATCGACGAGTTCGGAAATAGCCTCAACTTTTTCGATTTCACCGACCTGAGAAATTTCATCGGAGATGCCGAGAATCAATTTCGGAGCAAACATGTCAATTACTCGCTTGGCAAATTCCAGCAGTTCGTTGACGGGAAAATTAGGCAGGAAATCAATCGCCCTGAGCAAGTCGAGAACGACCATTTTGTCCCGCACCGCCGCCTTAATCTGTTCCAGAGTCATATCAGCCATCGGTTCTGGAGTTAGCGATTCCACTCCGTCAAGGCGCGTCTCTAAAAGAAACGGTAGCATCAATCGCGAATTCCCGTCCCAATGGCTGTGAACGTAACGCCCGTGGGCATGCAATCGGTCGCTGATGCGTTGCCAGCGAGGGAGCAAGTAACGCTTTAGGATTGGCGGAGGCGTGAATTCGTTGGTTGCATGGTCGCCTAGATTGAAAATTCGGCAGGGCAACTTCAGTGCTGCGTCTATCATCCTATCATCGCGGCGGTCACAAGCTTCTAGATATGCCTCGACGGCGGCTGGATGGTCATGAAGAAGATAGTATGTTCCCGGTAGACCGCACTGATGCTTGATGAGTTCTGTGAATCCAGAACTGGACAGAAACATCGTGGGTTCAGCGCGATGTCCGACAGCATCGGCGGCTTTTTGGAAAGTCTCCAAATTTGCCCTGAATCGCTCGCGCTCTACGAGGTCGGTCACCACGCGTAAATCTTCGGGGGTCTTCACCGGAAAATCCACGATGCGGCGATTTTTGAGCTTACCGTCCTCCCAAATATCCTGATGCACCGTGCGAATCTCTCCGTTAGAAGTCCGAACTATGCTTATATAATTGTTGTCATGTTGTTCCGACCTGCGCTCTACGTCAGCAGGTTCTTCGTAACGTTCCAATCCAGCCGACGCGGCGTAGCGCACTGAAGCGCCAAGCGCGTCATATATCTCAAAGTAATCCATATCACGATACCGCTTTGGGAACGTTCCATTCTCACGATGGTGATTTATCCAGGTCTCCAACCTCGGCTGCCAAAGAACGCGGTCGGCGGTACCTTCGAAAATCGCTAAATTTAGTTCTTTTCTTGTCAAGATGGAATCCTCCTTATCTTAACGTCGGTTCCCCCCGAATTTTTGCAAATTCGGCTACCGCACTGTTAAATATATTTT
>DTYX01000412.1 GCA_012961655.1 Candidatus Poribacteria bacterium | reverse complement strand
GGACTTTGGATGTTGCGCGGCGAATCAAAGACGATATCGGCGCTCAAAAAATAGAATTTGATGAAAAAATTGCTGAGGTTTCCGTCATCGGCATTGGGATGCGAAGCCACGCTGGTATCGCCGCGCGGATGTTTTCTGCCCTAGCCGAAGAAAATATTAACATTCAGATGATTAGCACCTCGGAGATAAAAGTCTCGTGCGTGATTGATGAAGAGTATACAGAACGTGCGGTGAAGGCTATTCACGACAAATTTGAATTGGGGAGAAGTTAAAATGAATAACTTACAATTCAAAGTAAGGGATATTGAGAATGGAGAAACTGTAATTCATCAAGTGGTCTGCAATGCAACAGACCTTTCTTTGGAGGTGGAAGAGGTAAATTTTATTCATCCTATTAGTGGATGGGTAAAATTCTTCAGACAAAATGCTCAAGTTTATGTTACAGCGCAACTGTCAACTGAGATAGAAGTTGAGTGTAGCAGATGTCTTCAGATATTCGAAACAACTTTGAAAGCCCGTTTTGAGGTGCAATATCGCCCCACATCTGACCCTGAACAAGAGGGCTGGCTTGATGAAGATTTAGGTGTAAGATATTACACTGGGGAGTACATAAATATCACCGAAGATATTTACCAAGCTATGATGGTTGAGATTCCACTCTGGCCAATCTGCTTGGAAGAGTGCAAGGGCTTGTGCCAGCGATGCGGACATAATCTCAATTTGGGGAACTGTAATTGTCACCAATTGGAGGGGAAGTCTCCCCAGTTTGCGGTACTTGAAGAATTATTGAAACAAACTAAGCAGGTTACTGGGTAAAAAAAGAGTTAAGTAAATTCCAAATAATTCATTGAACTTGGGCATCTGATGATGTTTGACATCAGAGAGGGGCAAGATGGCTAGATGGAATTCGGAATTGAAAAGATTAATAATTCCGAAATCCGGCCCTCTTGCCGTTGTAAAATCAAAGCAAAGGAGTTATTGACAAAATAACAATGTTTAAAAAAGGCATATTAAATGAAATTCCAGTAAAATATCAATTACAGGATGTAAAAGAGCCAAATCTATTACGCCATATTTTTCCTTACGATGAAATTCCCAGAATCATCTTTGACCAGAAGATGGTTCCGATTGAACCCGCAGAGGAGATGTTCATCACCGATACAACATTCAGAGATGGACAACAAGCGCGTCCGCCTTATGCTGTCGAACAGATCGTCGCTTTATTTGACCTCCTTCATAAATTGGGCGGTAAAAACGGAGTTATCAGACAGAGCGAGTTTTTTCTTTATAGTAAAAAAGATAAAGAAGCAGTGGAAAAATGCTTGGCGCGTGATTATCAATTCCCACAAGTAACATCATGGATAAGAACTGATAAGAAAGAGCTCCGACTGGTAAAAGAGATGGGACTAAAAGAGACTGGGATACTGATGTCGGTATCAGATTATCATCTGTTTCTCAAATTAAATAAGACCAGAAAAGAAGCGTTTGATTGGTATCTTGATATGGCTTCCACAACGATTGACGCTGGCATTATCCCGAGATGTCATTTAGAGGATATTACCAGAGCTGATTTCTACGGCTTTGTCCTGCCGTTAGTGCAAAAACTGATGGAACTTTCCGATAAAAGAGGTGTACCGATAAAGATACGGGCGTGCGATACACTGGGATATGGTGTCACTTATCCTGGCGCGGCTTTGCCCAGAAGCATTCCGAAATTAATCTGGGGCTTGAAAAATGAAGGCGGTCTGCCGTCGCAGCGGTTGGAATGGCATGGACATAATGATTTCCATAAAGTACACATCAATGGCGCGACGGCATGGTTATATGGCTGTTCGGGGGTGAATGGCACTTTACTGGGTTTCGGTGAAAGAACAGGCAACCCGCCCATCGAGGGTTTAATTATAGAATATATCAGTTTAATAGGTAACACAAATGGAATAGACACAACTACCATCACTGAGATAGCTGATTATTTCAGACATGAAATTAAAGCGCACATCGCTCCAAATTATCCTTTCGTAGGTTCCGAATTCAATACGACGAGAGCAGGAATTCACGCCGATGGCGGTTTAAAAGATGAAGAGATATATAACATTTTTGACACAATCAAAATCCTAAATCGACCGCCTGAAGTTGCCGTGACGGATAAATCAGGTTCGGCTGGGATTGCGCACTGGATTAACAGTCATTTGGGTCTAATAGGCGATGCTATGGTGGATAAGCGGCATCCGGGCGTCCTTAACATCCATAGATGGGTTCAGCAACAATATGACGAAGGGAGAACAACGGCTATTTCGTCAGAAGAGATGGAAAGACAGGGTAGAAAGCATTTGCCGGATGTATTCATGCCACAGCCCATTCTTGACACTCTCAAACAGCGGGCAAGCGCTATAGCGATAGAGTTGATTGAAATTATAATAGATATGCCAGATATGAAGTCGATGGACAGTTCGCGTCAAGAGCCAATCTTGCAAAAACTCGTTAATGAGGAACCCTTCATTCAATTTGCTTACATCACGAATTTAGAGGGCAGACAAATAACCAAGAATATCACTCGAATCGTCGATAGAGCGAAATATGCCACCTTTGATATCGACCAAGATTTTTCGGATAGGGAATGGTTTATTGAGCCATTGAAAGATGGTAAACCACACGTCACCAGCTTTTATATCTCTAAAATAACCGGGCAATTGTGCATAACTGTTTCAGCCCCAATCCGCGACCCATCCGAGGAAATTATCGGCATTTTGGGCTTAGATATAAGATTTGAGGAATTAGTAAAGTTGTTGGATGAGATTGAAAATGAACATCAATAGATGATTTTTTCTGTTCGCTTCGCTGGGTAGCCGAAGTCCCTGACTTCGGTTTACTTCGTAAACCACTGCAAAGAGGGAAAATATGCCAAGGCTACGGGTTGAGTCAGGCTTTTCAATTACGATTCCAACGTGAATTGAT
>DTYX01000411.1 GCA_012961655.1 Candidatus Poribacteria bacterium | reverse complement strand
TTTCTCTATTTTTGAGAATTGCAGGATGCTCACCAGTTTGTTCGACCATTTTACTGGCGCCAAGCGCTGTCTGGATAGCTAAGACAGTAGCATCTTGACGTGACAAACCGACTTGTACTCCGGCGTCGGCGAGAGCCTCGATGAAGAGAAAAACAAACGCCGGCCCGCTGCCGCTCAATCCAGTTACAGCGTCTAAAAGTTTTTCTTCCATCACAATCGCCTTGCCAACAGAAGTAAAAGTTTCTTGAGTTATACCAATATGTTCATCAGTAGCGTGCTTTCCGCCGCAAATGGCAGCGGCGCCTGCGCCGACAGATGCGGTAATGCTCGGCATTACTCGTACCACGGGTGTATTCTCCGGAAGATATTCTTCCAGCGTGCCGGTTTTTACGCCTGCCGCTATCGATATCAGCCATTGATTCGGAGACATAGAAAGAAGGGGGAAAATTTTCGGAACATCCTGTGGTTTGGCGGCATAAAGCGCTGCATCTACCCTACCGAGCAATTCATCTATACCATCGGCTGCGATAACTCCAAACTGTTCGTGTAGTGAAGCTACTCTCTGTTTATCTATGTCGGTAACGACAATATTCTGTGGTGGTAAAAGTTCATTTTTTAGAACTCCCGCGACGATTGCCGAGCCCATATTGCCAACGCCGATAAATCCAAGTCTGAAATTTTTGTCCAATTCACCTTCTCCTCAGAAACCCGTTTTCTCGACGGGTTTCTTATTGAGTTCTTGGGCCGAAAATAGCCGTTCCAATTCTCACGATATTAGCGCCTTCTTCAATAGCCACCTCAAAATCATTCGTCATACCCATTGAAAGATATTTCATTTCGATGCGCGGAAGATTTAACTTGGCGACTTTATCTCGCAAAGCTCGCAACTGCTGGAAACACGGTCTAGTAACTTCAGGGTCGTCCGCAAACAGACCTATAGTCATTAAACCCCGTACTCTCAGATAGTCATACTGACTTGCGCGCTCCATAAAGTCGACGATTTCTTCAGGTTTTATGCCATATTTGGTCGCTTCTGAGGAGGTATTCACCTCGACTAACACGTCCACGACTTTGTCCATTTGAGCAGCGCGTTTTTCAATCGCATCCATAAGACGAACGCTATCCACTGATTGAATCATATCGAAAATCTCTAAAGCTGGCTTTACTTTATTTCTCTGAAGATGTCCAACCAGGTGCCATTTAACCGGTTTACAAAGTAAACTCGTGGCTTCATTTTCGTAAATGGCTTGGTGCTTCTGGACTGCTTCTTGCACTCGGTTTTCACCGATATCGGTTATTCCAGCCTCTATAGCCTCAATCATTTTTTCCGTCGGTACTGTTTTGCTGACCGCCACAAGTTGTATCGATTCAGGAGTTCGTCCTGAACGCTTTGCTGCCTGTGCAATTCGTTCACGAACCTTGATAAGATTATTTTTAATCTCAGACAAAATTTAATCCTTTCTAAGCACCTAAGACTTCCGAAGTCTCTATAAAATCTTTTACTGATATTTATAATCTTCTCTTGGTGGGCTAAAGATATCTAGCGCAACGGCGGAATCAGTAAGTGACCGAGCGCTATGTTTGGCGTTAGAAGGGACAAGATATACATCGCCTTTTTCGACAATTTTGCTTTCCCCATTTACGGTAAGTCTGAATCTTCCCTCTAATACCATGCCCATCTGTTCATGTGGATGACTATGTTGGGGAACGAGAGAATTAGGTTCAAAATAGATGAAGGACATCATAATCTTTTCACCGTAGGCTGTACGAATCTTTACGCCATCGAAAAGCTGCATCTTTTGATGCTTATCAATATCGAAGAAAGGCATTTCAAGCTCCTTAGAGATTTCTATGATTAATCCTCTGGCAGATATAGGATGCGGCTGCAACTTCCACAATTAATCAATTCCTTCCTTTGTCGAATTTCATTGATAGTTTGTGGTGGTATTGTCATATTACAACCGCCGCAGGTATTATCGACCACAAGGGCGAGAAGAGATTTACCGCGTCGAATCCGCCATTCATCATATATTTTCAATAACTGGGAGTCAATTTTATTGTCGTAGAGACTACGTTTATTGGTCCACTCTACAATCCGCCTATCAACATCTTCGGATGTTGAAAGCAAATCATTTTTCTGCTTTTCATAGTTGACTTTTTCGGCGCGATGTACATTTTGACGCTCTTTTAATTCTTCAGTCACTTCATCAATAGAAAATAGCAACTCTAATATCTCATCTTCAAG
>DTYX01000410.1 GCA_012961655.1 Candidatus Poribacteria bacterium | reverse complement strand
TCGCCACTGAGGGGCGACGCTACGGGCGACGCTACGGGCGACGCTACGGATGACGCAATATGGCCGGTAGTTTCCTCAGGATATTGTCGTAGAGGCACGCCTCCGTGCTGCCACTTTTGATTTATGCAATGCTCCCTCAATTTTCGGGTGAACCCAGTGAAGATTTTTTCATTGACAACCCCAAAAATTTGTTATATCATATAAACGCTTGATGCGCTGGAATTCGCTTACATTTGAATTTTTAGCGCGGTGTTCAAGTCTAATTCAACGTGGCGCGGCGGGAGAAATCATGAATAAATGGTTGATTACATTTTTGACGTGTAGTTTGATGTTTGTTCCTCTGTTGGCCTCAGTCGATACTGAGCCCAACACAGAATCGGAAAGGCCATCACTAAGTGAGGAAACTGAAGAGTGTTTTGAATGCCACAGTATCTACACGCCAGGGATAGTAGAGGATTGGCTGGCTGACAAGTCGGCATGCCATGGTAACCCTCTGAATTGGAACGCAGAATATCGACTGAGACAACTGATAAAATGATAAGAACACAATTTTATTGATAGGAGAAGATTATGAAGGAATTCAGTTCCGTTGACGATATTTTAGATTTTGCCATTAATAAAGAGGAGGAAGCCTTCCAATTCTATACCGATTTAGCCAACCAAACAGAGAGACCGAGTATGCGCCAAGTCTTTGAAGAGTTATCCTGTGAAGAAGCCGGGCACAAAGCCAAGTTAACCGGAATCAAGGAAGGTAAACTCATGATGCCGGCAGAGCAGAAGGTTATGGACCTAAAGATTGGAGATTATCTTGTGGACGTTGAGCCTGAAAAACTCGATTACCAAGGAGCGCTCATCCTGGCAATGAAGCGAGAAAAAGCGTCGTTCAAATTGTACACTGACCTCGCCGAAACGACCGACAGAGAGGACTTGCGCTCTACTTTGCTAAGCTTTGCTCAAGAATTGGAAATCGAGTACGATGATTACGTCTTGACGGATAACTAAACATTCTCGAAGACAATATATGTGCGGCGCTCCAGAGTGGGGCGTCGCCTTTTTCTTTTTTCCGCTTCATCAGCGAATTTCTCACATGTGTGTTGGCTGTACAAACTCTCACTCTCCTGGATGATACGCCTCTTCCAGGTTTGTCATAATCTCCTCTTTTGTAAACCATGCGGGTTTGAATTGATTGTTGCTAAACAACAGCGTTTGGTCGGCGTAATGCTTGTTGCCGGGAATTCTGCTGCTACCGTAGGGAAATATGCTATATGCTTCGATGGGTTGGCTCATTACCGCCACCATGACATACGAATGTCCGCCATGCGCATACCATTTGCCTCCTCGGCGCCGACTGCCTATGACATGTAAAATGCCGTAGCTGCCTTGACCACCATCAATTGCATACTCCTTGTCACCGCGTTTTATGCAGTGAATGTCTCCCCATTTTACTTTAAATGTACCGTGTTGTCTCTCTAACTCATCGATGGCTTTTTTCAAGGATTCAATGGCTTTGAGAGGCTCATCGCGTTTTACCGTTGAGCGATAAATCTGCGCCCAGTAATGAAAAATGGACATGGCGATGGAATCTTTGCTTGCTTCATTGTCCCACTCTTCTATGATATCAATCGCTTCGGCTACTTTGGGATATTTCTGTTTTTCCGTCTCAGGCAAATCGGAGAAAGCCTTGATTAAATCCGGCTTGGCGCGTTCCGCCAAGAGGACATAGTTATCAAAAGCCATCCGTTTGAACTCCTCAAGGGTGATGCTATCGTCGGCTTCAAGTATCTGCCGCGCCCGTTCCGCGCGCATATTCATTCCCTCACCAACGAGGTATCGAGGAAATTCTTCGGGGTTTGGATTACCGTTGAGCGTGGTCTGGAAAGGGGTGGAATTGCAGTTTTGCACAAATTGGGAAACGGGATTTAGCACCTGCGGCAATTCATCTATCGCTAAATAATCACCCCATTCCGTCGCTCGCGTTCCGCCGGGGATAATTTCCCGCCAATCATACTGTTCCGATTTATGCGCCACTTTGCCGTTGTACAGATAAAAGATATTGCCCTGCACATCCGCATAGACGCAATTGAACATCGGTATCGCCAGCATTGAAAGCGCTTCCTTGAATTCAGCCAAGTTCTTCGCTTTGTTCATGCGATACCACTGATACAGAGCCAGGACATCATCCCAACCCGCCAGCTTCAGCGTATATGCGCGCATTCCTCGGCGTTCCAACACTGGACCATAATGGGTGTATTCCAAAGTCTCTTCAGAGGTAAAGAATCCGCTTTCGGTTTTGGCGCGAAAAATCTCCTTGACTGATTTAATGTCGCGCCATCTTCCTTCATATCGATACTGTTGTAGATTATCGGGATTTAGCTCCACCGCGTAGATATCCCATGTATCTGGGGCATTGACCGTGTGCGACCAGCCTAAAGTTTCATTGTGTCCGAGGAAAATGACCGGCGAACCGAAAAACGTTCCGCCTATCATATTCCAGCCCTCGTCGCTGTGTAAATGCGCTTCATACCACTGCACCAGACCATCCCATCCAAGATGAGGATTCACGAACAGCATAGCCTTGCCGTTGGCTGATCTCTTCGGGCCGATAGCCCACATATTGGAACCCTTCGGTTCATGCAGTCGTATCATCTCACTCATCGTTCTCCAGGGCAATACAAAGTTTGCGATGACCGTATAACGGGTAAGCGTTATGATTTCCTGCGGCTTAACTTCGGTCATGCCCTGTGGAACTCTGTCGGGATGTTTCTGCAGATAAAAATTTATGCCCTGACAAAACCCTTCTAAGACAGCCTGGAATTTTGAAGGAATCTTATCATAATTTTCCCAGGCGAATTGGGGAATATTCAAAAGCCTGACGCGGTAATCTCTATTGATGTTTTCTTTGCTGCCCTCAAGTTCCGCCACTCTGCCTAAGGCTTCCATCAAACTCCGGTGAATGCGCGGTAGGTTATCCTCCGCTTGAGCATAGCCCAACCCGAAGGCGACGGACTCATCAGTTGGCCCAAAGATATGCGGCACACCGTAGGTGTCCCGATAAATTGTTACCTCTTTTGCCAACTCTGCGGAATTTACCGCTGACGCTTTCACTCCCACAAATACCGTAAACAACGTGAATATACTAATGATTATCAATTTAAAGTAGAATCGGTTCATCTGTTTCTCCTATGAATTTTGAGTTTTATTCTACCAGAAAACGCCCCATTTATCAATAATTTTTCTGATTTTCGTTGACGCGACAAAAGAGATAAGCTAAACTTAAAGGTGTTTTGTAAAGAGATGCGGCAACGTCAAGCTAAGGAGGAGACTTATTTGAGGATACTGACATCAAGCGGACTTTTATCGGCGAAGAGCTTGCCGCAGGGCTATAGGTTATCATCGAGAATGCGCCAGGTTCATCGCTTATAACCTATCGTCAGATTTCATAACATTGAGCTATGCTAGTTGTCAAGAATTATAAAAATGGGGAGGCAAACTATGCGCACACCATATCACGGAAAATTTGAACCGTTTGTCCTCAGGTCTAATGTGATTTTCTTTCATGATTGGCGCTATGTTCATCACGGCAGTACCCGTTGGCAAACGGCAGAAGGAGAGTCCTTAGGGCTTTGGGGAACTGATATGCTACCACCTCTGAGATGGGGTGGACGGGATATTCCAACAGGCATTCGGCTCAAGGCGTTGCCAGCACAGAAATCCAAGCCATTCATAAGTCCCGATTCCGCTTGGGAGGGCGTCATAGGCGCGCCAACGGTTATACATCAGGATGGTTGTTACAGATTGTGGTATGAGGTTGTTTCACCTGAAGAGATAGCCAGCGGTAGAGCCGGTGAGCGCAATCTACTCTGCTACGCCGAGTCCAACGACGGCATTAATTGGCAAAAGCCCACGCTCGGATTATGCGAGTACGAAGGAATTCCTGAGAATAACATCGTCTATGGGGGAGAGCTTGCTTCGGGGGCGGGATATCACGGCGGTAGTGTTTTTCTTGACCCCAGTTGCCCTGATGATGAACGCTATAAAGCATTTCATTTGGGTTTTATCTCAAAGGATATTTTTGAAGAGTACAAGCGCAAATATCCCGAAGAGCTCGACCCTCACAGCGAGCGCCAAATTGAACGCGGGAACAAGGCTTCTGCCTTGTTCGGCGCGGTATCGTCCGACGGCATCCATTGGAAGTCACTTGAAGAACCACTTGTGATGCAGGTGAGCGATACGCAAAACATCGCCTATTACGACGAATTCCTGCAGAGATATGTCGCTTATTTTCGCACCTGGGTTATGGGCAGGCGGTCAATAGGACGCGCCGAGACTGATGATTATCGCCGCTTCCCTCTGCCCGAAACCATAATTTGGCCTGATGCCAGCGTCGGCCCATCTGACCTGTGGTACGCGAACGCCAAGACGGTTTATCCAGGCGCCAATGACTATCATCTCATGTTCCCAAAGAGGTGGCACGTTGCTGAAGATAGATTTTACTCACACATAGCTACAAGCCCCGATGGTATTTTATGGGGATTTCCGCCGTCAAGTCAAGTTCTTTCGCCCGGCGACAGAAATAGTTGGGATACCGGCGGAGTGAGCGTCGGCTGTGGCATGGTGGAGTTGCCAGGTGAGCGCGTCGGAGTTCCATTTGTCGGATACAGGATACCGCATAAATATCCGCGCCGTCCTCCGCTCGGCGAAATCGCATGGGCGTCCTGGCAAAAGGGCAGGTTTATCGCCCTCGAAGCGGAAGAACAAGGCGAATTTCGTACAATGCAGGTGATTTTCAAGGGTAATACGCTTCATTTAAACGTCCATACAAATTATGTGGGAGAAGTGTTCATAGAGGCTGTTGGCGTAAATGGCAAACCCATCAAAAACAGAACATTTGCCGACTGTGACCCCATAAATGGAGATTTTCTCGACCGTGTAGTCACCTGGCATGGTGAATCATACATAAATCGTAATTCGGATGAGCCTGTATCGTTCCGCGTTCGGATGTCCTCGGCTCAGTTATTCAGTATGAGTTTTGACTAATTTGATTGACTGAAAGCCTGGTTGGAACTATGCCCTACTCTGAAAGTTCCCACTCCATATCCAAATCGATGGGCCAGATAGGGCGGCGCAAATTTTGGTAAGGCAAACTAGCGTAGTTCACGGTGCTTACTCCGGGTGTGTCTAGTTCTATCGTGCTGGCGACGATAGGGTCGAATGAGGCGCGGTGGGCCTGGTTCGATTTCACCACGATGATGCGCTTCTCCTCCATGATGATACCAGCGCTCTTGAAGAAGTCTCGGTCTTTGCCGGTGCAGCGCTTCGAGAAAATGACATCGATTTTATTTCCAATCCGCAGCACTACTCTTTCGCCCACACTCGCCTCCCGGAATGCTTCTCTGGTGACTTCACAACCCCAACCGCCATGAGTGGGCCCACAGATGGTGTATCTGCCATCGTCTATGGACTTGACCACCCCTGTAACTTCCAGTGGTTGGTAGAAGCGTTGGTCAATTTTGCCCCCCACCATCATGTTGAGCGTTGAGCCTACGCCGGCTTCCATTCCCGCGCGCACCACATCGGCGTCACGGATGGTGAGGGCGCAGTCTCGAGCGTTGTGGCGGATGAGACTTTCCAATACAGCCGGGCTATCGGCCGGGCAGGCGCTGCCGGGGTCGTCGCCTAAGTCTACCAAAAGGACGGGTCCCTCTTCGCGAGCCATTGCCATCTGCACACCTTCGTCGATAGGATATATTGGTCGTACTTTCTGCAGTTCATCGCGCCGTGTCCACAAATTCCTCGCCAATTCCAATGCCATCCGCTCGGCTAGTTCCGAATCTCCATCTGTCGTGGCAACGACTGACATGCCAGCATCCGGGGAGTCACCGTATCCATAGCCGCCCAAGATAGTAATATTGATGACCCGCGGCGTTTTTTCCAGTGCTTCACGCTTTCGGTTTAACTGATAGAGCAGCAGCCGCGCTTCTTCTTCCGGGAGATGCGACCAAGTGCTCTGGCCGATATTAGGTCCGATGATGGGTACAAAGATTCGGCGTGTGACTGGGTGAATCTTGCCAGAGAGCATCTTCAACAGACATTCGGCCGCTTCCAATCCACGTTCATAGCCATCGATGTGTGGATTGGTGTTATTTGGAAAGGGAACGAGCAATTCGACTTCTATATCACTCATGATAGCGTGAAAGTCATAGGTGCCGACCTTATGGATATTCCCCATTCTGCGGCGCGCCTCTCGCAGAAGTTCACCTTCAGCGTCAGTATAGGGGGACTCTGCGACCATCGCGCCGTGGAAGGCGAAGTAGAGTCCGTCCAAGGGGCTTGCCTCCTGTAAAGCGTCTACAATCATGTTTCGGCAGTGTTCATATACATCCGCGTGGATGATGCCGCCGTGGGTAAAACTGATTCCGACCGTGGGTATCAGTTCCACATTTGGGTGTTTTGCGCCCTCTACAAAGCCACCGATAAAGCTTCTGGGGTGCGCCTGTGTTAGCAATGCTTCCCCTCGCTGTATATGGACAGAATCCATGGAATCGTTGTGTTCCGGCGCAAAGGTGTTAGTCTCATGCGAAAAGCTAGCTATTCCAATCTTCATTTTTCCTCTCCTTGAATCTTACGCCCACCACATCTCGCCGGCGGGTTCAGTCAAGAGCAACGCTTTCAAAAAAGCAACCGCTTTTTTGAATCCCTCATCGACGGACATCAGACTATCTTCATGTTCAATGCTGATGACGCCGTCATAGCCTACCGTCCGCAGAATGCTGACAAAATCCTTCCAGAAGGCGGCGTCATGTCCGTAACCCACAGTTCGGAATATCCAGGCGCGGTTTAGCTCATCGCCGTAATGTTTAGTATCCAAAACGCCATTGACCGAAACATTCATCTCATCAACCCTGGTGTCCTTCGCATGAGTATGATAGATTGCCGAAGCTTTGCCAAGTTCCTTAATGGCGGCAATCGGATCGATTCCCTGCCAGAACAGGTGACTGGGGTCGAAATTTGACCCGATATTGTCTCCGCATTCATTCCTGAGCTTCAACAAAGTTTCCGGATTGTAGACGACGAAACCTGGATGCATTTCGAACCCCAGATTAACACCGTGTTCTTTCGCGAATGAAGAGGCTTTCTTCCAGTAAGGAATCACCTTCTCATTCCACTGCCATTCAAGTATCTCAAGAAAATCAGGCGGCCATGGGCAGGTAACCCAATTGGGATATCTGGAACCCTTAGAATCCCCAGGACAGCCGGAGAAACAATTGACAACATCAATGCCTAGCTTTTCCGCTAATAAAACGGTCTTCCTGTAATCCTCGTCATCCTTCTCTGCAATTTTACTCTGTGGATGCAGCGGGTTGCCATGGCAACTGAGAGAACTAATACCCAAATTTCTGTCTTTAAGCGCCTTTTGTAAATTTTCAAGGGCGGCGTCATCGTTTAATAAAACGTCCGGGTCACAATGAGGCTTGCCACCATAGCCCCCTGTGGCAAATTCGACCATCTCTAAACCTGCTTCGGCTACGTAGTCAAGAGCCTCTTCAAGTGGTTTTTGGCTAAGTAGCGCCATCATTACTCCTAGTTTCATTTTGTCCTCCTCTAACGTTGGTTAAAAATTTTTTGTTTTTGACAATGCCTTCTTTGAGCTCATCGATTTTCCAAATAGTATAACAGGATGCTTGAGTTGGTGCAAAGAGAAATTTTAGATGGAAAAAATATCCGATGAAATAATTTGGGTTGGTAAAGGACGGC
>DTYX01000409.1 GCA_012961655.1 Candidatus Poribacteria bacterium | reverse complement strand
TGGTCATACAGTAAACGCCGGGGCATCTCTCCTCCGCCAACTTTGCTATTTCATCAATCTTCTCTTCTCCCGCCTCACTCTCCACTTGAAGCTCAATTCGCACCTCTTCGATAATGGGCGCATCCGAAACCCCGAAGACTTTGGCAAAGCTCACATCTGATTCTACTTCTACTTTCAGCGATTTTAGTTCGACGCCCTCTTGAGCGGCGATAGTCGCAAAGGTCGCCGTATAGCAGGACGCCAAACCGAACAGACAGTAATGCATCGGACCGGGCCTTGTGCCTCCGCCGCCTGAAAAAGGCGGTTGGTCTGCTTCCAATGTGAGTTTTCCCTCTTTATATGAAATCTCCGCGGAAAACTGCGGTTTGCCTGTCTCTAAATTCCAAGTTCCTTCAATCTTGTTTGTCCGTTTCCCTTTGGATGGGTCTTTCTGAATCGTCTCGGAAAAAACTTGAAGCGCATCCAAGTTTACATTGTTTCGTGTTGCCATTTCTGTTCCTCCTTCGTTTCTCTTTTGATGTTATCCGTAAAATCTAAGAATCGGCGATACCAAAAGCACAAGGATTCCCAAAACTAGACAAACATCGCACCATTTCTTCCGAAGAGCGCGCAGGCTAAAAAATTCTTTGACAACTTCTTCATCAGGCTCTTCATCAGGCTTGAACTTGGAGAAGAGCTCTCTGATTTTGGGATTGATGAAAAAGGTTCCATAGAATAGAATGCCGACTATCCCCAAGATTAGGATGTGCTTTAAGATGAAGGCAACCAACACTATTGAACTAAATTCTTTGAGCGCCCCGTGGAAAAGAAGGTAGACTGCGGGAAACCCAAAACCGGTAGCGTATAAAATTATTATAAACAGCCAGCAAATCATCGGCTGTGAGGTGATAACATCTTCCTCAAGGGCATCCATGTCGTAGATAATCTTCTTCTCATACTTGCTCCTTTTGGCTACTATCCTGCTCATGTAGAAGGGGCCGGCCACACAGCCAACCAGGGCGATATTATGCAGAGCGAGGAGAATTGTGTAAATTAAATTTTCCATGAGTTGTAACTCCTTTCTGAATTTTGCATCTTATAAACATTTCACCCCTTACGGGGTATAGCCTTACCCTACGGGACGATTGGTTACAACGTAGCGGCGAGGCTCTGTCCCGCCAGTCGTTGGATTTCATCGGAGGGCTGACTCATCACGTTTTACGTTTCATTTTTGTATTATCAATTTTCTCGTTGCCGTGAAATAGCCTTCATCATGCCTGTCCCGACGAAGGCTGGTGGCTTTGGCTATCAGAGTATAGAAATAGACGCCGCTTGAAACGCGCTGTCCTGTCGAATCTCGACCGTCCCAATAAGCGGCTCTTTGCTGGGACGTATAAATCCCCGCGGGTTTGTATCCAAGGCGCAGTGTTCGCACCAATTGTCCCGCCACCGTGTAGATATGAATCGTCACGTTGCTATCTTCTTGAAGTTGATAGGGAATCCACGTTTCGGGGTTAAACGGGTTGGGATAGTTTTGCAATAGAACGGAACGCTTGGGGAGAAGCGGCAGTTCTATGCGAAAAGTTTGGGCTTTCGGCTGTGCAAGAAGGAGCCTGCTCTGGGAATCGACCAGTTGTATGTTCTGTAACCTAAGGAGAGCTTCCTTTGCGTCCTTGCCTTTCAATCGAAGGACGAGCGTTGCCAGCGTGCCCTCTCCATCGGCTCCAATTTTCGTCGCAAGCCGGGTTGCGGCGATTGAAATGGTTCCCCCAGCACCGTACTTAAGTGCGGTGTTAGCGTCAACTTTCGGCGAAAAGAACGTCCTTTCGCCCCCGCGCTTGAGTAATGCCCCTTCTTTGACATTGACGACTTCCAGTTTGTCTTTATCAAACTGGACATCGAACTGGAAACCATAAAGGTCAACGGCAGAGGTTATCTGAACATCCACCTTGAAGAGACCGGTTTCAGAAATACGCTCGACTCTGGAAAGTGCCGGAGCGGAAGCCGGAATTCTTGCGAATTCCGCTACGCCAGATGCCAAAACAGACTTCGTGAAGGATGGAGCTGCAGGTTGGGAATATTCCTCCCCTAAATGCTGTCCGATTAGCACAAGGTCAATGACGTTCACCGCGCCATCCTGGTTGACATCTGGGTCAGGCGGCTCGTGAAGAGTTACCGTCTCCCCGAGGCGTTGTCCCACCAACACAAGGTCTAAAATGTCCACGCGTCCGTCGCCATTGACATCCCAAGGAGTTTCTCGCCCCTGGACTATGACTGTGGCGCCTGAAGCTGAAACGGAGAGCACTTCTCCTTTTGGGTTAGATAGGATGGGATTTTCCAGCGCCACTACGCTTTCGCCCTCTTTCGTCGCTTCAAAGGTTGCAGTGGCAAGAGCGCCTGCGCCGTCTATTCCGCCTTTGGTGGTTCTTGCGGCAGCGACGCTGATTTGACCTTTATTGTTGTCAATAACTGGTTCCTTCCAGAATGTATCCGCGCCATCCCGTTTCAGGAACGTTCCCTCTGTGACAGTTTTCGCCTGCAAGATTGCAGGGTCAAAGATTAAATCAAATTGATAACCGGAGAGTTGAGCCACCTTTTCCACCGCGATATCCAGGGAAAAAGTATCGCCGTTGCGAACAATTCTTTGGTCTGGTTTGATAGCAATTTGGGGCAAATCTCCGGTTGTTATCCCGGATAAGTCGGCGATGCTCACAATTTGTCCAAGCCAGGTTTCATAAAATACCTGTCCTGTATAGCCATTGACAGCGATTAGATAAGTCGGAAGACCATCCTTTTCGCAGTGAAACTCGTAGAAGCCGTAGTAGAGATGCAGATGGTCAGAATTCAATGTCATTTGCAGGTTGTTTTGGGCAAGGAACTTCTGGGCGAGCCTTTGGGCTTCGTCAAGGTTGACGCGCGTGTCGCCGAAAAGGTCCCCCATCATACCGCCCTGCATGCCGCCCATCATGCCATCTGCGCCTCCGTATTTGGTGTTCCATCCCATCGTCGGCCCCATCGCAGGATAAATCCCTCCATCATGCTTATCGAGCAGTACATCAAACGCATATCGCCCTGTGCTTTTCTCCTGGTATTTCACCACGAAACTCTGGTTGTATTCGACCAGTTCGCCGAGGGTCAAATCTGGAAAGTTAAGGTAAAAGAGATACTCCTGGGCAATCTCTTTCGCCTTGTCGATATTGACCTCTTCCCCAATCTCTTCCTCCGCGCTGAGCGTTTTGAGATAATCGATTAAATTGTTGAGGTCTTCATCGTTCATCTGCCATCGAGGCATGGTCAAATCTAACGGTTCTCCCGAGGCGTCCAAGCCCTTGGCGATGGCTTGTTTGATTAGTTCGTCCGTATACGGTTCATGTTCTTCGCCTGCTTCTTCGCCACCACCGTGTTCATGTTCACCTAAGGTTAGCGCCTCATAAGTGATGTTTGGTGGAATCTCCGTTCCCATCATTACAGGGAAGCCGCCTCTACCGTCAGTTCCATGACAGGAGGCGCAACCGCCGCCGTGCATCCAGAGCCACCAAGGGCCGCCGCTGAAGCGGATGCGTTCACCAGCGTCGTTTATTCCAGTAAAGAAGATGCGTTCTCCATTGGACTCATATTCTCGTCCATCCCATTGACCGTCCATCATGCCCGGTCCTATGTTCCATGGTCCACCGCCAGGGCCCATTCCCCCTGGCATCATGCCGCCCATCTGGGCGGAAACAATGGCAAAGCTAATTCCCATGAATAAAACGATGGATAATGCTGCAAATATTTTTTTCATTTGAAGAATCTCCTTTCAAAAAAAGACATGGATATCAATATCCACGCTAAATCAAAAAAAGGACGATAAATCGCCCTGTAAAAGGTGTTAGAGATTTATATACCTAAGTCAGGAGCTCGATTTTGTGATATGCTGAATATCTGGAATAAAGAGGTTCTGCTTCTGCTCCGTCTGCGTAAGGTAAACTATTGCCATAAGTCGAGGGCGTTGGTTGCTTTTTGCACTCCTAAATACTCGCAAAAGTCCGCTTTACCATAGGGCAAACTCGCTCACAAACCGGATAGTCTCGGAAACCATCTTTTGCAGCAGCTTTTCTCCTTCCCCTTCTGTTGCCAGTTCTGGATGTCCGAGTGCGCCAGTTTTTGTGACCTCCCTGAAGGCGTAATCAAGAGTGACGATGTCCGGCTTGTCGAAGTCGAAGGAGTAAAAGTTCGAGTGAAACTCTTTGACTTCAGCTTTCGCCTCTTCCATACGAACCAAATCCGACCGCAGATGTAAAACAAGCGATGTCTCAACCTCACACGCGTGTAACATATTCTGCGCGGCGGTCCATTCAGAAATTATCACTAACCAGAGGTTATCTGCGCCTTTTAATTTCCGCCTCACCTCACGCATCGCTATCCTGACGGTACAATCGTTTCCGGCGTGTCCGTTGAGCGCCAGAATCTTCCGAAAACCCAATTCTATCAAGGGGTTCAAAATCTGGCACAGGATATCGACATAAGTGTCATGTTCCACCGTTATTGTGCCGGGAAATCCCAGATGGTGCGGCGAATACCCTAACCAGAGGGTGGGCAATAACAATACCGTTTCTTTCTGCGCAGCTTCAACCTGTTCAGCAATGGCAGTGACAATTATCGTGTCGGTTAGCAGCGGCAGATGCCTGCCGTGCTGCTCAAAGGAGCCGAGCGGCAAGATTACTATTTTGTCTTTGTCCAGAACCTCAACCTCAGGCCAGGTCAACTCCCCAAGTTTCATTCGTTTTCACCTCAAATCGTCGCAGTTAAGCATCCGATTTTTCAAAATACTACCTGTAATTGAGCCGTTAGACGGTTCCCCACTTTAGGATTCTCTATATCATCTTTAAACTCATAATTAACCGATATACGGTTATTTTCAAGGATATAATAGTTTAATCCTATGGTGGCAACGTCTGAATTCACATCGATGTCATGCGCGTCAGGATAGTATTGTTCGTATCTTATGAGCGGTTCCAAATTAAATCTGAATTTATATCCCGCCAATATATACCATCCAGCATCTATTTTTTCAGAGCCATCTGCTTGTTCATCCTGCCGGTCTATTATCTCCGTTCTTAACCTTAATCCCTTGCGGACAAATTCAACGTCCAATCCGTATCTTCTTCTATTCAAGTTAGACTTTGTGTTTTTCTTATATCTTCCAAAATGATAGGATGTCCCTATCCTTAAACCTTCAATTGGTGAAAAGCCTATGGTTCCGATTACATCCTTTTCGTTATTTTCATCGGGTGAATTTGCTCCACTTCCGTTAATCACTGCAACGGCGTAATCAATTATTTTGTATTCACCGCTTAATTGCAACCCTATATCTCTGAACATACGAAAAGGATTTAACTTTTTAGTTGCAGTAGCTCGTTCAATCATAGGATTAAGAGTAATCGGCTGAGGGCCTTCTAATCCAAATGGCAATAAAAATTGACCGAACCTTATTTTTAGATACGGGGTATAGTAATTAAAATCCACAAAGGCATTTACCAGATGAGGATTTCTGTCAGGCGGTTCCATAGCCCCAAGGATTAGGTTATAGGTAATTTGTTGGTGAATCTTGCCTGAAATTCCCAACCTCGCTCGATGAATAAAAAATTCGTTTTCAATAACCCCTTCACTCTGGTCATTTGTAAACTGTCCTTGAAGAAGGCCTTTGATGTTGTTCTCTCCAGCAATAGTAGTGGAAACCAAACCGAAAAATATTAAAAGAAGCATTAACCCTTTAGTTATAAATAGAAAAGCATATTTTT
>DTYX01000408.1 GCA_012961655.1 Candidatus Poribacteria bacterium | reverse complement strand
TTTTCTGGGTTTAATGCGCCAAAGATTTTGGTGGTGGCCGTTTCATCCTCTGGGCTTTGTCATGGGAGCTACATATCCGATGGTTCTCTTATGGTTTTCAGTTTTGTTGGGCTGGTCGATGAAATGGACGACTTTGAGATTCGGCGGCATTTCGATGTATAACAAATTGCGTCCTTTTTCTCTCGGAATGGTTCTGGGAGAATATCTTTCCGGAAGTATTTGGATTATCGTCAGCGCAATTACCGGAAGGATAGGGTATCGGATTCTTTTCTAAAGAATTTCACAGAATGTGTAGACACCACTGACCCTTCGCATTGAATGGAGGTATAATGATGTTTGTAGTAGCTCATAGAGGAGCCTCAGGAGTAGAACCTGAGAACACCCTCCTTTCATTTTCAAAGGCTATAGAACTCGGAGTTGACTTCATAGAGTGTGATGTGCATCTATCGAAGGACGGATATCTCATTGTCATCCACGACGAAACCGTTGACCGCACGACAAATGGGCAAGGTAAAGTATCGGGGTTAACCCTCTCTGAGTTGAAATTGCTTGACGCTGGAAAAGGGGAGCAGATACCAACTTTGGAAGAGGTACTTGACCTTTCGAAGGGGAAGGTGCAGGTTATAATTGAGTTGAAGGAGGCGGGAACCGCTGAACCTGCCGTTTCGATGGTCAAAAGAGTAAGGATGTCAGAAGAAGTGGTAATAAGCTCCTTTTATACCGATTTTCTCCGTAAGGTAAAGGAGCTTTCGCCTGAACAGAGGATTAGTTTGCTTTCAGGAGCGCCTATCTCTGAGGCTATTGAGGAGGCTATTAATATAGGGATTTGGGGTATGCCAGTGAATAGCGCCGAAATAACTTATGAGATGGCGCAGAAAGCGCATGCTCATGGTATAACGTTGCGCACATCCCTGAATCCAGCGCCAGGTAGAGGTGAGGAATGGATAAAAGAGGAGATAAAAAGGCTACACTCGATAGGAATTGATGGTATTGCTACTGACTATCCTTCTCTCATCCTGAGCGCCATGGGAAGGTTGTCCCTTAGAGCCAAGTGAATCGAGAAAGGATTCACACCTTACGATTTTTAAAAAAGACGGACTCTCATCGGTTTTGATTTCCGCATGACAGAGCTTCAAGCCGCTGTACTTCTTGCACAACTCCGTAAGTTGGAGTTTATTCTTTCTCACCTGCGAGAGAACAAAAAGCGCTTCAAGGAACAGATAGCTGACATAGACGGATTGGAATTTCGTTCTATTAATGTATGGTTCTCCTGAAAGTGTGGAAGACCACTGCAAAAAAGGACATCTCGTCACCGCAGAACAGCATCGAGCGATGTTTGAAGCTGTAAATCATCGTATGTGGGACATCACAAGCGGATTTACTGAATGGAAACTGAATTCTTGCTGGCCTAGCGTGCAGTTGAATATATCTTCCCTTGTGCTTGTCCATCTATTTTTCCTTGTTTTTTTTTCACACTAATGTATAATTTAAACGCTCATATTTCCCTAGCGGATATGGGAGGGAATCTTTATTCCATAACCTGGGCTTGCATTAAACGTCAGTGGTGAATGGGCATGATAACTCGACTTAATCTTAAGTCGGGGTTTAAAGAGATTCCAAGTGGAAGGAGGAGTTCAAAATGAAAGTTATAAAGGCGAGAATTACTATAATATGCATGAGTTTAATCGTTATGGGGTTGTTACCCATAATGCCAAATAACGCCGAAATTGACCCGGAATCCATTGTTGGGGCTTGGTTGTTTGATGAAGGTCGAGGTGATATTACTGAGGACTTCTCCGGTAATGGCAACGACGGTAAAATTGTCGGCGCTAAATGGGTGCAAGGTAAGTTCGGCAGAGCATTGGAGTTCGACGGCAAGGATGATTGGGTGGAAGTGCCGATGATAGGAACTTTTGATGAGATTACAATCACAGCATGGGTCAATTCGACAGGAAGGGTTGGACAATGGAGGGTCATATTTAACAATAATGGCTGGAAAAAGGGAGATGTTCATCACCAATTTTTCCCTGGGAATTGCCTAATTGAGTTTTCAATACATTCTAACAACCCCACAGACACATTCTCGAACTTTGCGTTTACCGCCGACAAGTTGAATAGATGGCACCACCTAGCTACTGTATACAGCAGCACAAAAGGGTGGGTTCGCTTCTACATTGACGGACAATTCGATAAGGAGCAAGATTATGTTACTGCAATCCCGGCAGTTGTTGGACCTGCACGGATAGGTTCATGGGACGGCGGGGGCAGAGAGTGGCAAGGGATGCTTGACGAGATTATCATCTTCAATGTAGCATTAACCGATGAGGAGATTCAAGGCATCATGAACAACGGTCTAGTAGGAACACTATATGTTGAACCTACCTGTAAAGTAACTACCATCTGGGGAAGGATCAAAGCTAACTGAGGCTTCCAGGTAGGGATGGGAAAAATCAGCGAAACATGCGTTAAGGGTAAGACATGATGGGGGTGTTATTATGTCAGAAAAGAAGGTGAACTTAGCGATAATCGGTTGTGGAGGTATGGCAGGAGCCCACCTTAACTCCTACAGGGAACTCAAGGAGAAGGGGCTAGATAACTTCGAGCTTTTGGCGATGTGCGATGTCCTTGAGGATAGGGCTAAGAGTTTCTCAGAGAGGGCGAATCAGTTTCAGGAAAAAGCGCCTTCAGTTTATACATCCGTAGAGGAGATGCTTGAAAAGGAGGAGCTTGATGCCGCAGATATATGTTCACCGCATTCGTATCATCACATAAACGCTATTCCTTGCCTTGAAGCGGGGGTTGATGTGATGATTGAGAAACCGTTCTCGGTTACCATAAAAGCGGGAAAGAAGATAATAGAGACAGCAATGGCTCACTTGACGGAGGGGGAGTTCAACTTAAAGATGGTACTAAGAAGAATATGCAAGAGCTTCAAGAGCTTTTCATGCAGAAGATAACCCCTGAACAGAAGGAGAAGTTCTTCCCAAATGGTATAACAAACGGCGTGACGATAGAGGTCTACGATTTTATAAGTTCTGTCCTTTTAAGAAGTAGACCTGATGTTGACGGTTGGGACGGACTAAAGGCGCTTGCAATCTGCGAGGCTATTTATGAGTCATCGTGGTCTAATCAAGCTGTGCAGGTGAAAGATGTGTTGGAGGGTAAGGTGGAAGGCTATCAGAAGGAAATCAATGAATATTGGGGAATCGATTCTTAGCCATCTTCATTGGGAAGCATGGCTACTAACTTTGCGAAGGTTGCCGTTATCTTGTGCAACTACCGATTGGGCGTTGATGAAGGACGAAATGAACCGCATCTACAAAGAACACATGCCAGGGACGCTCATCGAAGGTAATTGTAGGGGTCGTAAGGCTGTTCATAGAGATTGAGAACATCTTCCATTTTCGGAGTAGAGGATTTAGATGGAAAAACTCCGTTCGTAGAAGTAGGAGGTTGGAACCAGTGGGAGGGGTAGGCCTCAAAATAAGTGGTTTACTTCGTAAACCACTGCCGCTATTTCCGTAGGGACGGCATGTTTATAGTATTCAGCCTATGAGGCGAAAAGATGGAAGCACAAAGGAATAAAAGGGAAGGGGGTTTCTCCTTACGAGCCATATTTATAGGTATCCTGCTAATCTCCGTTAATTGTTATTGGACTACCGTGGTCGAGAACGAGTGGTTCTTCTGATGGCTCTACCCATACGCATCAATTTAAGAGGATTTAAAGGATAGCAAAGGGAAAAACGCATTGACATCAATGTCCATGCTGAGTCAAAAAAAGAACGTTAAAACGTCCTGTGGTATCAACAGCGGGCTTTAGACCGCTTTTTTCGACTAAGCGTGGTGATTAATCACAACGTCAAGGAGCAATT